>JAFSTJ010000695.1 GCA_017450525.1 Victivallales bacterium
TGAAATGCAAGATGAAAAACATGATGCTGGCCATAATTGCATTGGCACTGTCGTCATGCTATAATAGGTTTACTGGAAATTATAACGAGTTCCCTGACATTCATGATTCAAAGAACGCAATTGTGGAGGTGTCGCAAAAGAGCCTTTCTGATGAGGCAGCCGAAAGAAAGCGCCTGAGGGAATGGAACAGCATGAAGCCGCCAGAATATAGAATTAATCCTGGCGACAAGCTGCATGTTGTCGTATATAATCATCCTGACCTTAACATGGAGACCATTGTCACACCTGATGGCTGCATAGGCATGGTGTTTGTGGGGCAGCTTCCAATAAAGGATATGACACTTACCGATGCATGCAAAAAAATTGAGGAAACGCTTTCGGAGTTCATAAGGAACCCATCGGTTGGCATAACACCGATGGAGATCCATTCCGAGACTGTCACGATTGCAGGCGCTGTCCAGAAACCTGGCATTTATCCAATACATGACGGAATGAAGTTGTCCGATATATACGCCAAGGCGGGTGGATCGTCCGTCAGGCGTTATGACGCGCAGGACCTTGACGCCGCAGATTTGACCAAATCCGTGTTCATAAGGGACAACAAGCGCGTCAAGGAGGTTGATTTTGCAAGGGCGATTGAACAGGGGGATGCAGACTACAACATTGTCTTGCATCAAGGGGATTATATCTACATAGCCGTCCGTTCGGAGAGCATGGTTTGTCTGGTGGGCGATGTCGGGCAATGCGTAAAAAAGATTTGGGACAACAACCTAGGCATCCTTGAGCTTCTGACTCAAGCCAATTTTGTCAAGGAGACATACTGGCCATACGCGATAATCATCCGTGGTGGCATTGCCAATCCGACTTTGTATAAAGTTGACATTGATTCAATCCTTCAGGGACGCAAGCCCAATGTGAGGCTTTTGCCGAATGACATAGTGTATCTCCCCAAGGACAATATCTCCGAGTTTAATGTCTTTGTGCGCAAGGTGCTTCCGACCAGTGTGCTGATCAACACCATACATGGCATGTCCAAATGGTAAATCCCGGATTACTTCTTGCATCTTCAGGTCAATCATTTCAAGTCAAGTACCTTGTGTTTGCCGCAACTTTGTTTTGTGGCATCCCTGCTGTTTTGGCATTGGTGCTTGACAGGCGTCTGCTCGGCTTTGCGATTCTGGGGCTGGTACTCCCGCTTCTCAATTTTGACGGCACAGCCATAAACCTGATTTCCATGGAGCTGTATCGCGGCACTGCCCGCGGCATGGAGATTTCCCTTTGCTATCTTGTGGCGATTGCCATAATTGTGGCAGTTACCCTGAGAGGTGGTCTTAAATTGCGTTTGCCTTGCATGGGAAGCGTTCTCTACTTTCTGTATTTTATGCTGTCCGTTTGCTCGCTGAGACATTCCGGGGACAGGCTAATATCCTTTTTTGAGCTATGGAAGATGATTATGATGTATGTAGTTTTCCTTGCCGTGAGCTGTTATATGGAATACACCAAGGGGGACTTTGACGTTTTTGAGTATGGTTTGGGAGTTTTTGTTGTCATAAATCTATACTTTGTTTTGAAACAGCATTATTTTGGCAATGGTGTGGTTTATGGAGTGTTTCCCCACAAGAACAGCATGGCGATGTTCATGGCTCTTGCTGACATAATTCTGTTCTCCGTTTTCATGAACACCATCAAGGAGAAGAAGTCCTGGCTTTTCCTGTTCTTGTTCTCATGCGGTGCGGTCAGCTCGCTTCGGACTTACTCGCGCGGGGGGGTCGTAAGCCTTCCGATGTCCATTCTAATTTGTTTTGCCATTTCGTCATTTTGCCAGTTCCGTGCCCGCAAGATCCTCCGCTTTTTGCTGATTTTCGTTGTGTTTGTCGCCGGATTCTTGCTTTTCCTTCCTAAAATCATTCTCAGGTTTGAGACGGCAGGCGAAAATTCATACCTGGCCAGGGTGCAGTTTGCGACCATCGCGCGTAATATTATAAGTGACAACAAGATATTTGGCATAGGAATAAACAACTGGAGCCGCACTCTTCAGCAAAACAGAGATTACAAGATAAACCGACAGACAAATGAAAGGATGTATTTGATACGTGATGGGATTGTGGAGACAATCTATCTTCTTGTCGCTGCGGAGTGCGGCATACCCTGTCTTGTGGCGTTGCTCCTATGGTTCTTCTACTATTTCTTCCTTTCCTTAAAACTGGCATACTGCTTGAGGGACACAAAGTATTTCTATTTTCCGGCGGCCACCGCAGGAGGACTGCTTGCCATATATTTGCAGTCTATGCTGGAATGGGTGCTGAAGCAGTCAATAAACTTCATTCTCCTCATGATAGTGTATGCCATGTTGAGTTACCGTGACAGGAACTGGAGGCAGCTGGTTCAAAGGGAGAAGGAGGAAAAGGGACAATCTTCGGACGCTAGTGAAGATAACATTTCAGGCGGCGCACACGAATCCGCGCTTCAATAGGTGTCATTGGCGGAAAGGCGCATTTCACTGCACACTGAGGAAATGCGTTGCGTGATTTCCAGAATTTCACCTTCGGATGTCGTCACACGGGTTGTTCCTGTGTCATAATTTATGACGCTTACCTCTCCATGGGGCAAAGTTACATCCAGCTTTTCACCGGATTGTCTGAAAACCATGCCGTTTAGCAACTTGCAGCCTATGGGCGCGAGGTGTGCGCCATGCGCAACGACCTCCGATATGAAGTTTCTTGTGGACATGATGCTCTCGAATGCGCGGGAGTCAATTGCCACGGCCATTATCGACTCTTCTGGAAACTGCATTGCTCCACGTATGTCATACATGGAGCATACACGAATGTAGATTCTGTCGGCGCATCCCATCTCCTTGAGTCGTTCAAGCATACTGCGCGACGCGGCATAATCGCCCAATTGAATGATAGTTGTGCAACGCCTTGAATCGATTATAGCAAGGCATGGTGGTAGGCCACTTTGTCCGGTTGTTGCAAGAAGGCATGGTTCTGCCTTTTTGCCTGGCAGGGAAGTGATGATTATCATGCAAAGTGTCAGCAAGGCCGAGATTCTCGCTCCGAATGGTCTGATTCCGCTCAAGGCGATGGTCAGCAGCAGGTAGTATGCCAGGAGCATTGGAATTTCTATCTTTGGACATGGTACGCATAATATGCCTGTGCCGCCTGCCTTTGATGCTATGATGAGCGCCTTCAGCAGCGTTTCCACGCAGAGGGCCAGCATTGAGGAAAGGCCCGTTGAGAACAACGCGGCAAGCGTCTTGGGTAAGGCAAGGAACACGAGGGCGGAGGCCATTGGGGCCAGCAGTATGTTGACCATGAATGCCCCGAAGGCTATGAAACAGCTTGAACGCATCATCAGACCGACGCTGCCAAGCCAGGCCACTGTTCCGCCTGAAAATAGTGAGAATAGGGGGCGTATTACCATGCTGGAGACCAAGCTGCGATGTTTGCCTGGAATAAGTTTCTGCTTTTCTCCAAGAACCTCACCCGCAGCCATTATGATGCATCTTCCGCGAAGCAGGCAGTAAACCAGAATGAATGAGTATAGGAAGCCTATGTGCATCATGTATCCGGGATTGTAAATCAAAAGCAGAAGTCCGGAAAGCGCCAGGCCGTTTTCCATTGAATGCTGTCGTTGCCGAAGGTAGGCGAATACCATGACCAGCATCATGTAATATGAGCGCAGCGCAGAGGGGGCGGCTCCGGACATCATGACATATACCGCCATGCATGGCGCGAGTAACAGCATCCTCAATCTCCTTGGTATGCCGAATGAGCTCAGCAGCAATTCAAGAAACCGTGAAAAGAACAGTATGTGGAGCCCTGAAATGGAGAACAGGTGGATTGACGACGAACGCACGAAGAGTGTCCTGCTCCATGACGGCATTTCACTTCTCGTGCCTAGGATCATTGATCTGTAGAGTGCTGCGCATTCATTGTCCTTGAAGTCTGCCGCGAGGCAATCGGCGGCTTTGTGCTTCAATGAGTATATTATTCGCCTGACA
>JAFSTJ010000696.1 GCA_017450525.1 Victivallales bacterium
ACTCCATCGGCAAAGCAGCTGGCAGGGCACAGCAGCGAGAATTCATAGCGCCCCTCGAAGAGGCCAGCCGCAGTCTCTATGTCAAGGCGCCTCAAAAGGGACTTCACCCCGTGGAATGCCTTCCCTTTCCAGGTGCCGTGCACGGTGAGCCCCTTCTGTTCAAGGAGCCCAGCTGCGTGCTTTGCTATTGCCTGCCAGTCAGCCATTGCCAATCACCTCAGTTGCTGGAGCCGCTGGTTGCGCTGGAGGAACTATCCGAACTTTCCGAACTGTCGCTGCTGGAACTATCCGAACTTTCCGAACTGTCGCTGCTGGAACTGGAATCGTCATCGCCGCCTGCCGCGAACAACTGCAAGGTCATTGCCATATCGGCATTGAGTTTCTTGACCACGCGATGGCCCTTGGCGTCAACGTAGGATGCGTCTTCCTTGTCGTCATCGAAGGATTCCATGTAGAAGAAGTCCGCATCGGTGTCCCACTCGTAGTAGAGCGTGCGTGCGAACTGCGGCTCATCCACTGGCTCCTCGTTTTCGTCTGGCAGGATGACAAGCCCAGCGTTGTTCTTGTAGGCGCCGACGCCTGTGTACCATTCCGCATCAGGGCCAACCAGAACCTTGTCGCAGTTGAAGATGATTGCCAGCTGGTCGGCTGTGATACGGCGCGGGTCGCCATTGGCGTTGATGGCGATACCGCTGTTCTTCAGCCTGTCCTTCACGGTAGCATTGTTCTTCAACAGCACGAAGTTGTGGTGGCTGAGGCACAGTGCGACTGGCCCCTGCGCCAGATCTTGCAGCAGAGCAACGTAGGTGTCGATGCCCGCCACCACGTCTGTACTGATGTCGGTGGCGGAAGTCTTCAGCAGCATGTCCGCAATGTCCTGCTCAAAGGAGTTCATCCAGCCGCGCTTCGCCTTGCGGCCCATTGCGATGTCGGCCTTGGCCTTGCCGCCATACGAATCTACCTGGTCGTAGCCGATCCTCACACGTGTGCGCTTCTCAACGCAGGCGAAGGACATATCGACGGCGGTCAGCGTGGCCTGCGTGGTGATGCTGCCGATGGCGGCGGTGTCGCGTCCGCTCTGCACGCTGATGTCGCTCAGCAATGGCTGGTAGCTGAATGTGCCAGCACGCTGCGTCCTGACGTACCAGGGAGCAATCATGTGGCCGATGTAGTTGGGGAATTTCACTGGAAGTGCTTCCAGGTCGGGTCTGCGTTTCTTGTTGGACATTTTCTTTTCCTCTTGTTATGGGGTTCTGGTGTGTCTCGAAAAATCAATCGTTGTTCCTGACGGGCGTGCATTTGGCGATGTAGCGCTCGAAGCCCTTCGGATCAGCGTTCCTCGCCTTGAGGTATTCCCTCTCGAACTCGGGGCCAGACAGTTTCTTCGCCCTGATTTCCGCGAACGCGGCCTCGAAGGAACACGCACCTGCGCTTGCACCTGCGTTATGCCCGCGCCTCATGCCACCAGTCAGTTTCTCTAGTTTCGCATTTACTTCGGCAAGTTGCGCCTTCAGTCTTGCGTTCTCCTCGGCAAGTTCCTTCTTCTCCTCGTCCTCTTCAGGCTTTTCCTCGCCCTCTGCGGTCGCTTCTTCCTCGTCTTCTTCGGGTTCCTCGTTTTCAGGCTCCTCAATCTCCTTTTCAGGTTCTTCAGCCGCCTCTGGTGCCTTCTGTTCCTCGATCTTCTCTTCGTCTTCGTTCTTCGCTTTGAGTTTTCTCACGTCCATCGTCGTCTCCCTGTTTAGGATTGCATTCACAAACGGTATGTACAAGGCGGCCATCTGCGCCACTTCCTTGCTCTCATTGTCCTTCGGCGGCATATCAGGCGCTGGTTCTGGCGCTCCGTTCAGCACCGTGCCGCAAAGCCCGCAATCCGCCGCCTCGTCTCCGTCCAGCCAGCCCATGCGCCTGTCCTGGAACCACTCGTCTATCTGCCCCGCATCCAGTTTCGTCCTGGACTTCAGGGCGTTCTTGATGCGGTTGTTGAACTGCTCCAGCATGGTGGATGTGTCCTTCAGCTCTCCTGGTCCCATGTCGCCGAACATGAAGGCGGATGCGCTGTGGTACATGATGCTGCTCTCCCTGTAGCAGCGTATCTCCGCATTCTGCGGCGCCAGCACCAGCAGCGAGGCCGCCATCGAGGCCGCTATGCTCTCAACCGTGTACCTCACCTTGCCGTTGGGGTGGTTCGCCGCCCAGCGGCTTATGGCGATGGATATGTCCCTGCCCCCGAATATGCAGCCGCCAAAACTGTTGATCTCTATGTCCAGGCCGTCCTTGCAGGCCGCTATCTGCGTCACCACGTCCGTGGATGCAGTATATACTCCAGCCTCCAGCAGTTCTGGAGCGAACTCCCTGAGGAACGCGCCGTCCATCGCGCCCACTATCACACCGCTAATTCTTATCGCCATTCTCGTCCTCTCCTGCGTCTCTCTGCTCCTTCGCCATCGCCGTGCCTGCCTGTGGCTGCAAGTACGGAGTGGTAGTCAAATCGTGTGCCTTCACGAACTCCATTTCAGCCTGCTGCTGCAACAGAATCTCCTGCCAGTTGGGCCCCAGTTGCCTCATCAGCGTGTCGCGCCCGCCACGTATCTTCGCATCCTTCACGGCCTCGCCCTTCTGCGGGTCTATCTCGAACTGGGCAGGCCAGTTGCAGACGTAGGTGGCGTTGGGGTACAATGTCCCAACCACATAGTCCACCACCTGCCTCTCTAGCAGTTTCTGGTCTTCCTCCATCTGCTTCCAGCTTATCTCAAGTTCTATCTGGCCAGCGCTGTAGGAATGGTCGGCGCGGTTGCGGGCCAGGCTGGACATCACGCCAAGCCGCCGCCCGTTCCTGTCTGCCAGGTTGTTGGTCCACTCCATTATGGATGTGGAAGGTCTGTTGTCGTTGTTGAGCCGCTGAATCTGGGTGCCGTTATCGAAGTACGCCAGGGCGCTCTTTCCGCTGTACGCCTCGAAAGTATTGTCCTGCTTCGCGGCTGCCGTCATGGATGCAATCTCCTCTGGCGTGAAGCCAGTGTTCTCCGTCAGTTTCTCTGGCGATATGCCCTGCGTCATCGCCGCAAGGGCATTGTTGCTCGCCGCCGCTGGCTTGATGATGGCAACCGCTATCTCGGCTGTGTTCCTGGACGCCTGTACCTCGCTTTTCAGCAGGGCGCCAGTGTCGGACGTGATGTCGCAGTTGGCCAGTAGCGCACTCTCCCCGCGTATCTGGCTCACCAGTTTGCGGTAACTCACACGGCGTGCAAGCGTGGAAGGCAGGAACATCGCGTCCTTCATGTCCACACTGTAGCGGTTACGGAGCATGGTGACCCACCAGCCAAGGACACGCTCGTCTGCATCCAGCACAACGCCTTCCACCTGCCTGCAATCCGCATAGCCGTTCTCATCGCACCAGCGCCTGAACTCGCTGTCGTTCACGCTGCATATCTGGTCTGCATCCCAGATGCGCACCTTGCCGCCTGTCAAGTCGGGGTCGCAGAGTATCACGCAGTCTCCATGCAGTTTCACGGTCCGCAGTATCAATGCCAGGAGGTCGCTGAAATTCTCGTTCTCCGTGAAGCCAGCCACCTTCTTCCAGGCGTTGAACTGCTCCTGGTATTTCTCCTTGTCCATGCCTGTGAACCAGACGGAGCCGCCATTGACGCCTATGGTCAGCCTGATGCAGCTGTCCAAAGTCGCGCCAACATCCTCGTTGTCGTAGAGGTCGTCCGCCAGGTCATAACTCCTGATGCGCTTCTCGCCGCTGAACCACTGCTCCGTCCTGGTTGCGTCCGTCCTGCGCTCGCGCCTTGGCCTGTCAGGATCGTTCTTCAGCGCCTCGTAGCGGTTCCCAGCCCTTATGAATATGGGCACGGCCTTCACGCTCTGCTTTGGTTTGAAAAATCTGTCAAGGAATCCCATACCCTTAGTCTCCTATTTCCCTGTATCTGGGGTATGACCTTCTCATCACGCCGTTGCCGCCAGCCAGATAAGCCTCTATCGCCGCATCAGCCTTCGCTATCTCCTCCCGCAGCGTGGCAAGTTTCTGGTTCGTGGCGGAGACGGAGCCCGATATGCTGTAGCTCTCAGGCTCCGCAATCAAGGCGTCGTATGCCTCCTGAAGCCTCTGCTTCCTGGCAATCAGCACCTCCAATGTCTTGTCCGTCTCGCTCATCGTCGCATTGCGTTTTTTTGCTCTATTATACAAATCCACTTTTTTTTGCGGTTTTGTATAATAGAATTTATGGGCTCGTTTTCTTATCCCTTGGTCTTGGCCTGCGCCCTGGCTATGGCTGCAAGCCATTCCTTCCTGATGAACAGTGGCTTGTTCTTCTTGACAAAACTCTCTGGCGGCAGGTAGTAGCAGGCCACATCCAATGCGACTAGAGACATTTTTTCCGCATCGAAGAAATCGCGCCTGGCGCCGCCAGTGCTGCACCAGTTCTGGTATGCCTCACCGTTGCGGTCCTTGATTATGTGGTTGTTGGGGCCAACTGACGTTATCTGGACTGTGTAGCTCTTCGGTATGTCATTGGGAAGGTGCCACCTGTACCCGCTTGGCCTCGGCGGGTCATAGAGCAGGCTCAGCAACTTGACCTGGTAGTAGATGGCGTTGGCAAGGAACAACTTGGGATTGGTCGCCGAGGGACCCCACGGCTTGCCCTTCAGCGTCTTGTC
>JAFSTJ010000697.1 GCA_017450525.1 Victivallales bacterium
ACCTTTCACTGATGATAAGAATGCTGTTCGTAATTCATTTATAAAGCTTCGTGAGACGGCGGATGAGGTGAAAAAGCGGTTCCCGCAGTTACCTCTCGATGAGCTTTCTATGGGCATGTCAGGCGATTTTGAGATTGCAATTGCAGAAGGTGCAACCATGGTGCGCGTGGGCAGCGCAATATTCGGGCATAGGGATTATGGCACAGGGCAGTGACAAGCCATTTCTTCGCAGGCGCAAGGTCCAGGGCGGCTGGCTTGCCAGGAACGATAGGCGCAGCAAGGGCTGGAGCAGGCCCTGGCTGCCTTCTCGCCGCGAATACGAGCGTGAGGATGTCCTGGTTGAATTCCTGGGCGAGGAGCGAGCATCATCGGTGATGGCATCCTTGCGCCCGCCCTTCCAGGATGCGGGGCAGCTTGCCAATTCCATTTTCGGTAAATTGGATCTGAAGTCAAATACGATTTTGGACGAGATAGTGAAGAACTGGACCTACATAGTCGGACCTGACAATGCCAAGGAATGCAGACCTCTGGGAGTGGAAAAGGAGGCTCTGTCAATAGAGGTGTTCTCTTCTTCGTGGATGTTTGCATTGAATTGCAACAAGCCCCTTATAATGAGGCGTGTTTTTGAGATTACATCTGGTGCCGTTAAACGAGTTTGTTTAGTGCCGCAGGGCACTTCAAAGAAAAACTAGGGAGATTAAATGAAGAAGTTTTTTGGAGTTCTCGTTGCGTTTGGTCTATGCACATTTATTCTGGTCTCTGCGCAGGAAACTACACAGGTGCGCAGAACGGCGGCGGACCCCATCGCGGAGATGAAGTCACGCAAGATAGAGACATTTACGACAATCAGGGAGGATATCCAGATATGCCGCTATGTCATTCAGAGCCTTCAGAACGAGCATTACAATGCCCAGCCCATCACGCCTGTGATAGCGGAACGCTGGTTCAATAACTACTTTGACATATTGGATCCCCTTCATGCATTGTTTACGCAGGCTGACATTGATGGCTTCAGACCATACGCCAGCGTGATGTGGGACAGGACACGGAAGCTGGCTAACACCGAATTTGCGTTCAAGGTGTTCGCGTTGTATTTGCAGAGATTGCGTGAAAGGGCCTTGTTCGAGTTGGACAATGCAGGCGGCATAACGGATTTCACTGGTGACGAGACCATTAAATTTGACCGCAAAGAGGAGCCATTCCCTGCTAATGAGGCGGAACTTAAGGGGCTGTGGAAGAAGATACTCAAGAACAAGTTGCTCAACATAAAGATGGTAGTTGAGAAAGATGAAATAAAGGGTGACGAGGATGATGAGGATGACGATGACGAGGACGAGAAGCGCAAGTCTCCTAAAGCAAAGAAGACCGAGGCTGAACGCATAGTGGAAATGCATAAGCGCAATGCCCGCCAGTTCAACTACAAGGCGGTGCTGGAGAGGACTGACGTATTGCAGCTGTTCTTGAATTCACTTTGCGACCTGTATGATCCACATACATGCTACATGACGCCGCAGGCGAAGGACGACATGGAGGTCCACTTGTCTCTGAAGCTTCAGGGCATCGGGGCCACGCTTACTACTGATGAGGAATACACCAAGATAGTTGAGGTAATAGAGGGAAGCCCTGCCGAAAAGTCAGGTAGGCTCAGGAAAGGGGACCGCATTGTGGCAGTCGCGCAGGATGGCGAGGAGCCAGTGGATGTGATTGACATGCCGCTGAACAAGGTTGTCAAGCAGATTCGCGGGCCAAAGGGGACAAAGGTTACCTTGACGATATTGCCCGAGGGCAGCAGGGACACATACGACGTGACGATAATTCGTGATGAAATACAGACGCCTGAGGAGGGTGCCAAGTCTAGCATCACCGAAATCAAGCTGAATGACGGTACGACTGCCCGTGTGCTGGTGCTGTTCCTGCCCTCGTTCTACACGGATTTCAGGGCACGCTTTGCTGGCGTCCCCAATTATCGCAGCACAACCAGGGACATGCTGGCCCTTATAAAAAAGGAAAAGGATGCTTTGGATGGTATCATCATAGACTTGCGCGGCAATGGCGGGGGCGGTCTTGATGAATCAGTTGACTTGAGCGGCTTGTTCTTCCCGTCGGGAAATGTGGTTCAGAAGAAGAACCATGACGGTCGTGTGGAATATCTTGCAGACAAGGAAAACAACACGTATTTCTCAGGGCCGCTGATAATAATGGTTGATGGCAACAGTGCCTCTGCGGCGGAAATCATGGCGGCGGCGCTTCAGGACATGGGACGCGCCCTGATAGTCGGCGATGTGAGCACACATGGAAAGGGCACCGTGCAGATAACACGCAACTTCCGTTCATTGAGGAACCTTGTTGCACCGAAGAATGCAAAGGTTGATCTTGGTGGCATAAAGGTCACTATAGCCAAGTTCTACCGCATCAATGGCGGTGCCACTCAAATCAATGGCGTGACGCCTGACATCATATTGCCCTCCTTACTGGATAATTCCAAGAGCAGGGAAAAGGACTACCAGCATCCTCTGCCATGGGATGAGATCGCCAGCGTACCTTATTTCAAGTACAAAGAGGTGCAGTCGCTGCGGGAACCGTTGAAAAAACTGTCAGAACAGCGCATGGCGAATAACAAGGACTATATCGCCTACAAGGAAGAAATAGCCTTCTGCAAGAAGTTTGACGAGGACAAGAACATTCCGCTGAATATCGACAAGCGGCGCAAGTATGAGGAGGACTACCGCAGGTACGAAAAGATCTACAGAACCTTCTACAGGCGAGGCAAGAACTACTACAAGCCCCGCAAAGGCAGTAAGAAGCCATTGCCAAAGGATTTCATGCTGGAAGAAACCTTGAACATAATGAAGGATTACCTGGAGACTGTCAACAAAACACCAGAAAAATAATTAAGGTAAAAATAGTGCAGTCAAAGCTCATTTTCCCACCTATACAGGGTGTCTTGTCGCCAGGTGATGTGTCGGGGAGAAGCAAGTAAAATTGTTCTGTCACTTGACAGATTGGGGGCTTTTTCTGCTCAATAGATAGTTGAGCAACCATTGATGATTGATTTCAATCCAGTTGGATAACAGACTGCGTATTAATGTAAAGATAACGGATGTTATCTTACCTAAATAAAAACAAAACAAGCAAGGAGACGAAATGAAAAAGGTATTGAGTGTTTTGCTTCTTGGAGCAATCCTGTCAACAGTCGGATGCATTAGCGCCCACACAAACCAGAGCGCAACGACAAGTGTGCCACCGGCAAAAGTCGTGTCAGTTGATGCCTATGCCCCAGAAACTGAACTTGGCAATGACCGTGTCAGCGCAACAGTTACTGGAAACTCGATTCTTGGAATAATCAAGTGGGGTATGCCTGCAACTTTCGCTGACTTCACAGCCATCCCTGGTTCCATGGCACTTGGCAGCAATATTCCTGTCTCGGTTTCTATTCTTGATGACACCCTTCCTTTCAAACAGGCTGCTGTCTATATCGCCTGCGAGGAGAATCAATGTGATTCACTGCTGGATGCCCGCTATGTCATCACTACCAAGGATTATTTAGTGTTTAAACAAATCGTCTGCAAGGTCACTGGTATTCCTGTGAAAATCAAGGGCTACAAGAAGCTTGAATGCCCAAAGGCAAATTGCGAAAAGTAATAATGCTTTGATTTGAAAGGCGTTTTTTTAGGCCTTAAGGGGCTGTTGCAAAACTAGGGGTAGCAACAGCCCCTTTTTTTGCAGAAAACGCAGGGAGCCACTTTGTTGCCATGCTCCTGAGAAGGGAATCTTCCTTTTCATTAATCGACAGCACGGGGCCGTGACCGATTGCGATATTATACGGCTATTGGAACAAATATTTGCGAGTTGTTGGCTTGAATAATGAGGGCCATTGGTTAAATTACACACGTTTCTTTGCCCGTTTTGCAAGGAAACCTGGTTTTCCGTAATTTAGTAAAAGCAACAACAAGGTCAACAAAACAATGAGCAGATTCGTAGAATTACCGGACGAAAATGTGACAATGGATGCCCTGATGGGCGCCGAAGAACAAAAGGCACGTGCACCAAAGGACGGAGAAATCGTCACAGGTCGCGTTGCAAACAAGAACGAAAAGGGTATTTACCTTGACATCGGATACAAGGCCGAGGCATTTATCCCTCGTGACGACATTCCGAATTGGGATGATGTCAAGGTCGGAGACAACCTGGATGCACAGGTTGAGATACTGGAGAATGATGACAACTCCATGACGGTTAGTGTCCAGAAGGCTAACATGCAGAAGGCATGGGAGGCCATCGTCAACAACCATGAGGAAGGCGGCACCATCCACGGTGTGGTACGCAGCTGTGTCAAGGGTGGTTTGATAGTAGATGTGGGCGTCGAGGCATTCCTGCCTGGCAGCCAGATTGACATTGCTCCTATCCGCAATCTCAACGACTACGTTGGTCTTGAGGAGGATTTCAAGATTCTCAAAATCAATGTGGAGCGCCGCAACATCGTCCTGAGCCGCAGGGAGATCCTGGAGGCCAACAGGGAAGTTCAGCGTGGCAAGCTGCTTGAGGATTTGCAGCCTGGCCAGATCCGCCGCGGAAAGGTCAAGAACATCACCGATTTCGGTGCATTTATCGATTTGGATGGAATGGATGGACTTCTGCACATCACCGATATGAGCTGGGGCCGTATCACCCACCCGAGCGAAGTGGTCAAGCAGGACCAGGAAATAGATGTGATGGTTCTGGATGTTGACAAGACACGCCAGAGGGTTTCCCTGGGCATCAAGCAGATGTACGGCAATCCATGGGATACAGTTGATGTTAAGTATCCAAAGGGCACACGCGTGAAGGGCAAGGTTGTGAATGTTATGCCATACGGTGCATTTGTCGAACTGGAAGACGGCATCGAAGGCCTGATCCATGTTTCCGAGATGTCCTGGACAAAGAAAGTCAACCGCGCAGGCGATGTCCTTAAGGAAGGCGACGAGGTTGAGGCAATCGTCCTGGAAGTCAACAAGGCCAGCCGCAAGATATCTCTGGGCCTGCGCCAGACACAGGCCAATCCTTGGGAAGTTATCAAGGAGAAGTATCCCAAGGGTACCCGCATCAAGGGCAAGGTGCGCAATATGACAGGCTATGGCGCATTCGTGCAGATTCAGGATGACATCGACGGCATGATCCACGTTTCAGACATGAGCTGGAACCGCAAGATCAACCATCCAAGCGAAGTCCTCCAGAAGGGCCAGGAAGTGGAGGCCGTCATTGTTGATGTTGATACCGTCAACCAGCGCATCAGCCTCAGCATGAAAATGCTGTCCGATGACCCATGGAACTCCATCCAGGACAAGTACAAGGTTGGCGCCGTCGTTGAAGGCAAAGTAATGAAGCTGGCCAGCTTTGGTGCATTTGTTGAGCTGGAAGAGGGTGTGGATGGTCTTATCCACATTTCCGAGCTGAGCGATGAGCACGTCAACAAGGTGAAGGACTGCGTCCAGATCGGAGACATGGTGAAGTGCCGTGTCAAGAACATAAATACTGATGAAAGGCGCATTGGCTTGAGCATGAGGGACGTTGATGGTCCATATCAGCCTGAAGCCGAAGAACAGGCTCCGCAGCAGGCTGCCTCCTCCACTGGAAACGCGTTCAGCAGTGCTTTGGACGAGGCCTTCTCAAAGGCTGAAAGCGAAGGCAACGGCGGCGAGGAAGAACAGAAGTAATAGTAAAATGGGGCGTTCTGCCCGAATTTTACTGATTTTTTTTCGCCAAAAAGGCGTTATTATGCTGTCAAACTGCCACTTTTCCAAAAAAATGGGACATGGCAGTTTGACATTAGGCGAAAAAGCCGTATATTAACGCCGTTTTTCTAGAAGTCCCTAACAGAAAACGGGGGACTGAATAGAGCAATTCTGGGTGAATGCCCACGTAGCTCAGTTGGTAGAGCGCATCCTTGGTAAGGATGAGGTCATCGGTCCGATTCCGATCGTGGGCTCCATTCTTGTTGCTGGAGGAAATATTTTTTAGAAGATAGATAGTAGTGGGGGTTCAGCCCCCCAGGTTGAAGTCCCATTTAAAGAGGATTGAAAAAATGGCTAAAGACGCAGGAAAGAAAGAAGTATTCAAGCGTGACAAGCCGCATGTGAACATCGGCACAATCGGTCACGTTGACCACGGCAAAACAACTTTGACGGCTGCAATCACAATGGTTCAGGCCAAGAAGTTCGGCGGCGATGTCAAGAGCTATAGCGAAATTGACAATGCACCAGAAGAAAAGGCACGTGGTATCACCATCAACACCGCACACGTGGAATATCAGACAGCGAAGCGCCACTATGCGCACGTTGACTGCCCCGGACACGCGGACTACATCAAGAACATGATTACTGGTGCTGCCCAGATGGACGGTGCAATCCTGCTGGTTGCCGCCACAGATGGACCTATGGCCCAGACACGTGAGCACATCCTCCTGGCCCGCCAGGTTGGTGTTCCTGCAATCGTTGTTTTCATGAACAAGTGCGATGCAGTTGATGA
>JAFSTJ010000698.1 GCA_017450525.1 Victivallales bacterium
CAGTATTTTAGTTGATTTTCAAATGAAACAGTGTGCTAGCTTGCAGTGAAGCCTGTGAGGCGGCAGAAGTTATCGTGCAGAATGGCCTTTCGTTCGGCTGGCGTGAGTGGCTCATAGAGAAGGCCCGCGATATACATGGCTGGATTGAGGACGGGGACGTCAGTGCCGAAAAGAATGCGTTCTACGCCGATGCGGTCGATGCCCCAGCGGAGCATGTGCCAGTGGAATAGCCCCTCGCCAGAGAGGTCTAAGTAGGCGTTGGAGTGTTTTTCGGCAAGGGTGTAGCTGGCGTCGCAGCCAAGTGTGCCAGGGTGAGCAATGACGATTTTCAGGTGCGGATGGCGTGTCAGCAGGCGGTCAAGGTCGTCATAGCTGGAGGGATGAAGGTTCAGGACCATGCCCAGTTCGCTGACCACATCCAGAATTTTTGCCAGTTCAGGTGTCGCATAATTGCGGTAGCCCTGGACGTAGGATGCTATTTCACCAACCCAGCGGAAGCCCATGTCATGGAATTGTTTAACTGCGGCGATGGACTCCTCTGTGTGGTTTGGATGGATGTTGACGCCTGGGTAGAAACGATTGCCGAAGTGCTCTCTCCACTGCAAGACGGTTTCGTTTTCCCGTCGGATGACGTCAGGCAAGGTGCCGTCGTTGCTGATGTTGCATGCTCCGCAGAAGAAGGAGATTCCCACGCCAGCTAGTTCCTGCTGGTACTGGCTGTAGTTCTTGGGCCCCGTCAGTGGGCAGTCGCGGTTGAAGTAGGGATGCGCGTGCGCATCAATGATCGGGTAGTCAATCTCGGGTATTTGTCGAATCTTCCATTCCATGGTTTCCCTCGTCAAGGTTTTTCTCATAGTATGTTGCAAGTGAGTATTTGCTGGCTTGAGAGTCTTGGGCTCGATATATGGGGCAAACTATTGTTTAAACGGACCTGCATATCGTTTTTGGTTGCTTTTAGAGAAGATATTAGCCTTTCGTTTTCTACTTCAGTCATCAGTTTCTTGAGTTTTCTCGCCTCGCAAATCTTCCTTGCCTTTGTGTCTCCTTTTGGCGTTGCATAGGCATTATAGGCTGTCCTGTATTGAATTATTGCGCCTCCTGGTGCAGGTGCTTTGGCATGTATTTCCCCAATATCACGCATCCAATGTAGAAGACAACATAGATTGTGAAGTATATGCGGTATGGTGTGAGTGGCTCCTGGTATGTGAAGAGGCGTATTGCCTTGTGTAGCAGAGGATTGAGTATGATTCCAAGTATGCCTGGAACTACGCCGTGTATCATCAGCAGAAGGAAAGTGCCAGGCATTTGCAGGCTGGGCGGTATTGAGATTGTGAAGTAGTTTGCCATTGCCATGGAATAGAATATATTCATGACACCGTATATGATGGAAGGTATTGCAAATACGGCTATTGGCGCGTTGCTTGGAACCAGCCACCAGAATGCGCTTACGCACAAGAGCAGGGGATATGTCTTTAGCATGCAGTTGCGTGGTCCCCAGGAAACGGCGGCCTTCTTGTAGAAGTATGCGGCGATGATGGAAACGCCGATTTCCAGGGCATTTAATGCCATTATCTGTGTTTCGCTGACGCCCAGCCCATTTCTGAGTGCAAGGATGCAGTTGGGAATCAGGCATATCAGCGCCAGGTTTTGCACAACGCCAATGGCAAGCTGGCGGCGCATGGCGCGGAACTTCATTGCCTCCTTTATGCTGGGCAGCAGTGATTTGGAGAAATTCTTCTTGATGCGGGGAAAATCACCCATCGTATAATAGCATATTGCGCATACAGACAGGAGTATTACGCTGAACAGCAGCAGTATGCTTATGTGATGCATTGCTGTGAAGTGCTTCAAATACCAGGCGATGAACACAAGTGATATAAAACTTCCGCCAAAACTGATGTAGGAGCGATATGCGTAGAATTGAGGCATTTCATCAGGACGAAGCAGTTCCTTCTGCAATGAATAGTACATCGAATTGGACATGGAGCCTAATATGTTGATTAGCAAGGCTAGAGGGAAGAAGATGCACGCTGCCCCTGAAAATGGAAACAGAGCCAGCATGCTGATCCCCAGAACGCAAAATGCCTGGATGAATTGCTGAACACCCATTGTGTGGCTTGCCCCGAAACGGCTCACCGCCATGAACGTAACTGGCACGAAAAGAAAGCCTACGAAGGGGAACGAGCCGAATGACGAGGTCCACGCCTCTGGCAAGCCTAGTCTGGTGGCAAGCAAAATCAACACCGCTTGTCCCGACAGGGCCGTGCCTGTCGCTAGCGCAAACATGGCGCAATACAGATTCTGAACTGGTCGCATCTCTATTTTTGATCCACAGATTAACACAGAATTTCACAGATTATTATAAAATGTTAGGACTTATGGGATAAAACCACATAAGTCCTAAACTCTGCGACAATTATGGATAGATGTAATTATTGCTATGCCAGGATGAGTGCGATTCCCTTCATGTTGCAGAAGTTTTCAAGGCGCTGCAGCCAGTCGCCGTATGAGACGATGTAGTGCTGTCCCATCACATCCTGAATAAACTCATCCGCATCGTATTGGAACTTCATTTCCAATGTGGGCAGTTGTGGGGCGGGTGGTGCCCAGCCAGCCTCTTCCCACTTTTCTGGCGTGACTGCGTCTGCCAAGGTGGCATGCATGACATATTCGCCATCTACCAATGCTAAACGCGCCAGCGTGACCTTGCCAGTGCGGACCTTGGACACATTCAGCAATCCTTCGCCAAAGGAGCCGAAGGCATTGGGCATGACGGTGACTTTGCCGTCCACCACGCATGGCGGCACATAGTCAGGAACGCCCATGAGTGCGCTGTCCTTAGTGAATTCATAGAATTCCATATATGCGGGTACCTGGCCAGTCAAC
>JAFSTJ010000060.1 GCA_017450525.1 Victivallales bacterium
AACGGGCATCTTTCTATCCGCGGCTTTCGCCGCGGACACCCAACAAACCACTGTCCACTTTTGAATTACAGTGCCAGTTTGGGCATCTTCTCCAGGACGATCTTCTCGGCTTCTGTGTTCCAGAGACCGCCGTGGCGCTTGCAGGCTGCATCCAGTTCTGCGAACACTGGGTTGGTCTTGCCCTTTTCCTCAAAGTCCGCGATTGCGGTCAGCGGGAAGTCCTGGTGTGTGTAGATAAGTTTCTTGCCGCCAGGAATCTTGGGCAGATTCAAAGTGGTTTCGCGTGCTGCTGTGAGGCCGCCCACGTGTGTAATCATCATGGATGGGTTCAACTTGCCCTTGCCCATGAGGTCCAGTGCCTCGCGGATGTCGGATGTGGTACCGCCGCTGGTGCCCACGATGTGTGTGCCATTGTAGTGCACGTTGTAGAAGTTGAACTTGGCGGAGAAGTTGGGGTCGAGTGGGCCTGCGAAGAAGTCCAGGCAGCCGCCGCGTCCCAGGATGGCATCGCCTTGTTCGACCACGGGGGCTACTGGCGCCATTACGAACACGTCGTCATATCCCTTGCCTTCTGTGATGTTCATCAGTTTGTCCACTGCATCTGGGCACTTGGTGTTGAGGAAAATCAGCTTGACGCCGTTGGCGGCCGCATCTTCAGGTGTGAGGATGGAGGCTGCGCGTGCCAGGCGTGCATCGTCAATATCCGTGACCACAATCAGTCCAGGACGGCGTGGGCCGTGTACCAGATAGTCAATCAAGCCCAGTCCCATGGGGCCTGCGCTGGCGAGGCAAGCCACGTTGCCGCCTTCGACAATGCCCATCACATGGTCGTAGGTTGCTGGTGGAATGTGGTAATGTGCATGGCATGCTCCGATAAGGCAGCTGACAGGTTCGCTCAAGGATGCCTTGTAGAAGGCATCGCCATGGTAGTTGAGCAGGCAGTTGACTTCCATCACGCAGGATGGAATGCGCACGAATGTGGCGTCGCCGCCGACTGTCGGGAATGAATAACCAGGAGCATCCAATGTGCCGTGGTACATCAAAGCAGGCTGAATGCCAAAATGGTCGCCAGGCTTGAACTGGTCTTTCCACTTTGCGCCGACCTCGCGGATCACGCCTGAAAATTCATGGCCGATTATGATTGGGTTCGTGGCGCAGTCATTTGGAACGCGCTTGTGTGCGGCGCCTTGCTCTGCCGCCTTGAAACTGGACATGCAGATTGAATCGCTCATTACTTCCGCGATGATGCCGTCATCACCGCATGGTGGAAGTTCGAAGGTCTCCAGCCTTAGATCATCTTTTCCGTAAAGACGCAATGCTGTCGTTTTCATTTTAACAATTCCTCTTGTTGTATGTTGATTTTACAGGGTGTGATTTCCCTAATTACTATAATGCTTGGAAAGTCCTATCTTGGCGGTCTTGCTGGAGCAGGTGCCTTGTGATTAGGTGCGGGTGGCGGAACAGGACCTCTGTGATGGTGCTTGTTCGAATGTGGTTGCACTGGTGCTGGTGCATGTATGGTAGCCTTCTTGTGATGATGTGTGTGACGGCAACTGCTTACCAGCAGCATGGACATTGACAATGCCAGAAATACAAGTAATGTCTTTTTCATTGATTGAGTCTCCTTGCTTTTAGATTGCAACGTTATTTTAACATAGTGCCGATGAGTCTGGATATGTTTTGTTCCAGTGATTTGGTTCCCTTGAAGCAGATTGAGTTTTTCCAGCCGTGAGAGAGCGCCGCGTCTATGAGTTCCTGGCGGTCGTCCACATAAAGCAATGGCGTGCCGTATCGTTCCTCGAAGGCGGCGAACATTGACGGGGAGGGTTTCCATGCCCCGATCTCAAAACTGTATATGCCCTGGTATTCCGATGCGCCTGAGAATCGTTGTCTGAAGCAGTCCAGATGCAATTGGGATATGTCCGAAAAGAAGACAGGCTGCACTCCTTTGTCGGCCAGCGTTTTGAGCAATGCCTCCATGCCAGGTATGGGTTGCAGTATCTTTGCATTGAAGGCCTCCAGCATACCTCCCGCTGGCAGATGTCCTTTAGGTGCCAGTTTCTCGGCTTTTGCCAGAAAATCCTGGATTGAAATGCGCCCCCATTCCAGATTCTGGCACAGACTCACCCATTCAGGTCGGTCAGCAGGTATTCCCGTGGCCTCCTGGCAGCGTTCCACTGATATGGCAATGCAGACATTGCCTATGTCAAATGCAATGCAGGAGCCTGTATTTGTTTTGATTTCAGCCATTTTGTTCAATCTTTCCAACGGAAACCATAATATAAGCAACTAGCTATCTGTGGCAAGTCGAAAACGCAAAGACGCAACAAACAGATTAGAAAATGTTGAATAGATGGTTATATTCGTGAACCAATTGCGCTGCAATTCAATGTGATGTGATGAACATATAGTTTCAACAATATGCCAGTTTTAGCTTCTTCATATAGTCCGCCCTTGTTTTCAATTAAGAACCGTCATTGGCAGACCATAATTCCCAGTTTTTTTCGCAGGGAGAAATTACCGTCAAATATCACAAGGGAGGAATTTCATACGCCTGACGGCGGCACGATTCTTCTGGACTGGGCGCGTGTAGATTCAAAAAAGCTGCTGATATTGAGTCATGGGCTGTGCGGTAGTTCGCGTCGCCACTACATATTGTCTTTGATCAAGGTGTTTAACAGGGAAGGCTGGGATTGCCTGGCATGGAATTTCAGGGGTACAGGAGCCTCGCCTGTGAACAACTTCAAGTACACCACGCAGAACTCCACATACGAGCTGGATTGGATAACGCGGTATGCATTGGAGAAGGGGCATTATGATAAGGTGGCGTATTCTGGCTACAGCATGGGAGGCAATCTGTCCGCGCTGTATTTGAGTCGGGAGGCAGACAAGCTGCCTGCGCAGGTCTGTGGTGGCGTGGTATTCTGCGCGACTGTGGATATACTGGAGAGCAACCGTTATCTGCATTCATTCATGGGCTTGCGCTATACGGACCATTTTTTGAAGCCGCTCATTGCGCAAATCAAGCTCAATGCTTCTCAGAATCCTGGCGTGGTGAATCTGGATGGACTGGAGAAAATCCATACATTCGATGTATTCGACAGGCGTTTTACCGCGCCCCTCAATGGTTTCAAGGACGAAACCGACTATTATGTCACCGCCTCCGCCTACAGGCATTTTTCAAAATTGAAGGTGCCCTTTCTGCTTGTGGCCCCGAAGAACGACCCGTTCCTGGCAGGAGATTGCTTCCCTGTGGAGGAGGCGAGGCGGAATCCATACCTCTATTTGGAGATGCCAAGGTATGGTGGGCACTGCGGTTTCCCGACACCGAAGGGGCGTGACTGGTGGCCTGCGCAGAGGGCACTGTCATTTTTGGAGCAGTATTGCTGAGTGGATGTTTGAAATTACCGCAATGGCTGGCATAGTATCAAGCCAG
>JAFSTJ010000061.1 GCA_017450525.1 Victivallales bacterium
ATGCGTCTTCCAATAGCATCAACATAAACACAAACACCTCTTGGAGCATATCTAAAAATGTTTCTTGGATTACCTTGGACACCACAATCGGGAGTAACAATCGTACTGTTTCCTTCAGTGTTGCCAACAATGACTCATCTTCTTCACGTTTAGGTAAAATTAACATATCAGCAGCGGGGTGTGACACTAAGACACTAATAATTAACCAAAAAGCGTATGATACACTGAATCTAAAAAAGGGATGGCAAACCTTGGCATTTCCTTATCGACTTGACAATCATTCTTTCGAGAGACTTAAAACATCAGGGAGAGCCTGGATTTACAATAATGGAGAATACGTGGAGATTGAATCAGTTCCTTCGGCAGGAATCGGTTTTTGGTATTATGCGCCAAAAGCAACAAGTTTATTAATTTCAGGAGATGACGCTGATATTCCAAAACTAAATATGGGATGGAATCTCATCTCGCCTGCTGTCTATTCGGAATTTGCCTCACATGGGATTATGGTGTTTTCACCATCTGACAACACATACGTTTTAAGCAAAAACAGTATTGATAGATTTGGCATGGCTGGATGGCTATTTATTAGAGAAATGAATAAATAGTTATATGATAACACAACTATCTAATCAATATTCAAGTTACATTTTTCCAAAATAACTCCAAATGAGACTGGACATTCCAATCAGGTGACTTTGCTAACGTCTTTCTGTCGAGCGAGAGCATTAGTCCCATCAATATGTTAGGAGTTTTGCCGAAACAGCCTTGCTATCCCTACCCTCAGGCTGATGATGTTCTCTTCAATCTCAAACATGAACTGACGAAAAATTTCGTAACGAAATTTTACGTCAGTAACTTTTGGGGAAACGGTCGATTACTCCATCAAAAGACTCTCGGCGGTCACTTCGGCATTCACGATTGAATAGTGGATTCCGTTTGCAACCCCCTGAGGCGTGATGAATGTGTGCAATACGCCATAGTTGCATCGAGTCACTTGACGGAATATCATCAGACGTTCTCGAAGATGCTCCTCATACTCTTTAGTGATCGTGAACTTGCCATCTGAGAACTTTATTTCGCAGAGATTGATCATTTTGTCGGCGCGGACGATCAGAAGGTCGATTTGCGCCCCATTTTCAGGCAGTTCATCAGAGGATGATTTGTTAGGCACATACCGCCAGGCGGAGACTTTTGTCCCAATGCCAGAAATCCCCAACGCCTTCTTTATCTGCGGAAGATGCGCCAGGCAGACCAGCTCGAAGGTCATCCCTTCCCAAACGACAACCTGCTGCGACTGAAAATGATGCGTCCAGAACTCATCGTCATAGCTCCGCTCGTCATACAGATACTTGAAATAGAAGAGCGTGTAGAAGTCGCAGAGGCGGTATATCGTATTTTTTGTCTTGCTCCCAAATTGCGAATATGCTGAAATGAAATCACAGCGTTCAAGATTCCTCAGGACTTTTGTAAGATTGCCGCCCGACAAATTGGATGCCTTGGAAATCTCGTCGCGTGTCATCCCATCGCGATGCGCAGACAGTGTACGGACGACGGAAATATACCGCTCGGCATTGCTGAACAAAGCATTGTACAATTCGTCAAACTCCCCACGCAGGGCTCCGTCGCGGCGAAAAAAAAGTCGGTCAACATTCTGTGGAAGACTCAACTGCGGTTCAAGCAGACTCCAGTAGAATGGCACACCTCCTAGAATCATATAGCATTGGATTATCTGGCGGTGGTCCCAATCGAACTTCCTGCTTTCAAGATATTCCTTGCATTCATGCAAGGTGAATGGCCGCAGGTATATTTGTCTTGTGATGCGGTTGTAGAGTCCGCCCTGATTGTCGATTAGCTTGTCAGCCATCCATGAGGTCGCACTGCCGCTGGCTATGAGCACAATGTCATCACGGGCGGCAACCCAGCTGTTCCAGAAATATTCAAGTGCAGCTACAAAATCGCTCTGCTTGGCGTCAATCCATGGCATTTCATCAAAAAACAGGACTTTGCGATGTCCAGAATCCAATTTTCCAAGATAATTCTCAAGATGCTCAAAGGCCTCCATCCAATTGGAAAACTCTGGAAGAGTGGCGTCACCGCTGAAACGGATTAGCTCTTTCCTGAAGTTGCGCAACTGGAACTCCGTCTTCATCTTGTGCGCACCGACATAATGGAAATCAAAGCGGTCTTCAAAGAATCTGCGCACCAGAAAGGTCTTGCCTATTCGGCGACGACCATACAGCACAATGAACTCTGAACGCTCTGAATTTAATGCCTTGGACAATTCTCCGCACTCATGCTCGCGACCAATAAGCTTCTCCATCCTATTCCTCCTAATGCCATTCATACAATACCTTTTCAGTAATGGCTCAGCGACTGATAGCCATTGAAGCGCCTTGCCGTTCCGCTTCGCTCCACGGTAAGGCGCAGAGAAACTTTAAGGCCGCTCGACGCGTGGGCGAAGACCTGTCCTGCCGTAGTCCGAAGGACGAAGGCGGATCGCCCCTGATGGGGCTCGCTTGCCCACGCCTGTAATCCTCCACCGCTTTCGCGGCTTGACTGTCGGTGTCGAAAGCCGCCATAGGTAGTAACGCCACCTGTGTACACTCGCAGTCGCAATATCAGTCAGTGAGG
>JAFSTJ010000062.1 GCA_017450525.1 Victivallales bacterium
CCGATCTGTTTTCCGATCCCGATGAGCCGGTGCTAGGTCATTTGATTTCCCTGAATTACACTGATTCGTTAGATCAAATTGCGAAAAGTATGCAGGTAATGAATAACTCAATGTTTCAAATTGATTCAGATGTATTGCATCCGCACGGACAATTACCCCTCGGCATCATTTTGGGAGTAAACGATGTATCCCAAATCAATAATGAAAATATTCAGCAGGAAGAGAAATATAGCAACATAATGGTGAAATCTGCACAAATTGAAGCACAGTATCCTGACGTTAAGAAAAAGGCCATTAGTTATATTGAGAAAAGTACGATTATTTGCCTCTATGGAGTATCTTTGGGCGAAACAGATAACGATTGGTGGCAATTGCTGAGGGATTGGCTGCGGAAAGACAAAAAGCATCTTCTAATAATTTTTTGGTATGTACCAAAAGAAAAAGATGTGAAAAAGGATTTAAACTTCATCCAAAAGACATTTGTCATTCATAAGGATTTAACAGATGAAGATAGAATAGAAATTAAAAAACGGCTGATTGTTTTTAATCATAGCAGAGAGCATCTTTTTTCTCAACAAGTCAAGCGTGTTTTTTCATTGGGAAATGGTATTGAATTGCCCATGATTTTGGTAGAAGCAGGGAGTTTTACCATGAGCAAAAACGATGGTGAGAATGAAGGCCATGAGAAGGAACATGTTGCGGAGCTTAAAAGAGATTTTTATATTGGAGAAACGCAAGTAACACAAGAACAATATATTGCTATTGCAGGAAATAACCCATCAAAATTTAATTCTGGAAAACTTCTCCCGGTAGAACAAGTTACTTGGTATGACGCCATGGAGTTTTGCGCTAAGCTGAATGAGAGAAATCTTGCGCCTTCTGGCTACCATTTTTCATTGCCAACAGAAACACAGTGGGAGTATGCCGCGAGAGGCGGGAAAGATAGTAAAGGGTACAAATTTAGTGGGAGCGATAATATTGATGAAGTGGCGTGGTATAAAGATAATTCTGATGGAAAAACTCATGAGGTAAAGACAAAAATGCCAAATGAACTTGGTATTTACGATATGAGCGGAAATGTATGGGAGTGGTGCTTGGACGATTATATAGATGACAGCAGTAAGATGAAACCAGAATTCATTCGAGAAAATGATAAAAGTGCTGTGCAAAGGGTGGATCGTGGCGGAGCTTGGGATTACAATGCTCGAGTTGCGTTAAGAAGCAAATTTGCACCTGACGGGCGACGTCTTAGCATTGGCTTTCGTGTTGTACTTGTTCCCAATCAATACTAAACTTCGTTTTGGCACTTAATGCCGAATGGGCAGTGCCAGTCCCGGCACTGCCGTGCGCATTGAATTTTTTTGCCGTTTGCGTCAGAAAAATTCAGTCATCCGTAGACTGCATCAAGTTTTGAGGATAAAGTCCGTGTTGCCATTGATGACGGCCTCAAGATTATGCAATCCCGTGAGGATGTCTTCCCATTGGGGGTAGTCGCCGAAAATCATTTCCCTCATCTGAGCATAGTCCGATGCAAGCGATTTCAGACTGTGTTCACGGGGCATCAGGCGAATCTTACCTGGAAAAGCCAGGTCGTATCTCGCCCAGGCTCTTGGATAGAACTTGCGCTTGAAATCCACGACTTTGCGAAGGAGTTCTGTATTTGCAAGGGCGTTGCGACAGACTTCCGACGATGACATCTTGAAGAGGTCGTAGTAGTGCCTTGAGAATCGTGACGGAACAGCCAGGCCCTCTGGACGGAAATGTTCCTGATGCAGAATCGTGACCTTCTCCCAGAAGGTGCGCTCCGCCAAGATAGTCGGGACATCGAAAGGCTTGATGCCTAGTTGCGGGAACGCCTCGCCAACGTAAGGCATGACGGGAAAGGCCTGGTGCGGAACCCAGGCGGCCAGAGGTCCTATCTCCAGTTTGACGCGCGGCAGGATGTAGCTGTCGTTGTCATCGTGTGGATACTCAATCCAGATGATGTGCCCGTCATCATCATCGGCATTGACGCGGCATTCCCCGTCAAAGACGGAGGCGATCCGCCCCTTCAGCGTGGTGCTGATGTAGTCCGCCGACTCCTCCTGCACGCGCTTGTTGAACTTGTCCTGCTGGGCGTTGCTTCTGTCCTTCATCGGGTCGTCCTGCGTTACCAGTCGCCAGTCCAGAATCAGGTCTATGTCCTCGGAGAAACGCTCTATCAGGTGGAACACCTTGGAGAGCGACGTACCTCCCTTGAAGCGGAGAAGCCCGCGAAGATTCTGGTCGCCAAAGATTCGTGAGAGCACCCAGCATACCCAGAAATCCTTCTCAATCATTCCGTATGGAATGCTGAGTTTTTCAGATGCATCCTCAAACAAGACTTTTCTCTGGTTTTGGCTAAGAAGCGTGATTTGACGCATGGTCTCCCTCCTGGGTGCTGATCGTTCTAATGGCTTCGTGTATCCATCCGCTTGCATTGCAGGTGTCTGCGACGATTCTTGACCAAAGGGCGGGCGGATATTTTCCATGCAGGGTTTCGATTGCCTCTTTGTCAAGGTGCTCCCTGCCTAATGCCTTCAGTGCCTGAACAACCAGAGTGCTCTCCGGCAGACGGAAGACGAGTTCGTTCAGGGATGTGTGCCTGAACTCAAGGTCACGATTGCCGATGGCGTATTTCCTGGATGGTCCATCCGAGTGGAATATCATTCGCCCCGGTATCTGCGTGGAGAGACCGAGAAGATTCAGAGCAGTGTTCCCAGAGGGGTGGATTCGCCAGCTGAATTTGCGGGCCAGTGCCTTGGCGACACTATAGAGGTCTGGGGCAGCCTGTGTGCCAAGCAGGGTGTTTATGCGCGGACGCTCGTAGATGCCGGGAATGATACGACGGATGAAGCCTTCCTTGACAAGACTGGACAGAGCCACATCCACCTCGTACCTCCTGAAGTCACGCAGGAAGTCTCTTGCGGAAAAGGCATATCCCGCCTCAAGACGCTCTATCCTCTTCTGTATTTTTTCCTTTATCGATTTCATTTCTCGCCTCGTAATTTTAGAAAAATATACACGATTTTCTAAAAATTTCAAGCGGATTTCACTAAATCTTCCGAAAATGTTTTTGGGAGTGAGCAGTGCTTTCGTGAAGCCAAAGGTCACGTTTTATATCAATTCCACCTGCCAGAATCGGCAGAGCTTGAACAATCGTGTGGCAGAAGACCTCTCGTTTGAGGATGGGCGGTGAATCTTCGGCGCGATGGAGAAGGTTTTGGATTCACCGCTGTTGTTGTCTTGAATTGCGAAAATGAACTGTCAAGGCAGGGGACTATGCGTAAATAGCCATTTTCAAGCAGAGATAGAATAGCGGCTGGATAAAGTCCTGGGATTTTTGAAAGCGGAGTGGATAAATCGGAAAACGGGCGGAAATGGCTGGCGTGGTTTTCGGCGGGAAGTTCTCTTATAGCGTCCAAAAGGCGTTTTGACCTCAAAAATCCCCCTCAAAATGGCAAAAAGAAAGGCACTTGGGCAAAGACCCAAGTGCCTTGTGGAAAATGTAATGGTCGGACCAGTGAGATTCGAACTCACGACCTTTTGTCCCCCAGACAAACGCGCTAAACCAGGCTGCGCTATGGTCCGATTTTTAAGATTACGTAGATTAATATAGCGTTGGATTTGGAATGTGCAAACGGTTTTCTGGAATTTTTGGAGGGGAATGGAAGAAAAGGGGGGATTTGACTTTCAAAAAGAGGGAAACGGAGTATATTAAGTATTGTGCGTGATTTTTTCTTTTTTTTGAATTGAGCAGGAAGTGCAAAAGAGACAGGAATGTCCATCCAGTTCCAGGAGCCGTAGGAATGATTTCGTGGGCACAGATAGAAAAGCAAGTGTCCGCCTGGAAAAAGAAACCGGGCGCGGGGACGGCGTCCGCCTTGGATCGAAGCCTGAAGAAAAGCGCGTCTCAAATGGACCGGTTGGGAGCATTTTTGGTGCAGCCGCACGCGGAATTGTCTTCTTCGAGAGTAACGGTCTGTTTGTCGAAAGAGGGGAGTTATCCGGAATGGGGATGCCGATATGACGCGGAGCGGGATGTTTTTGAACTGAATGCGGTGGGGGTGGTATCGTTTTATGAGCAATGTGTAGCGTTCCGCGAACGGGAATGGGTGGAAGAACTGCCGTTTTCGGAGAAACGTCTGGTGATGTACGAGGCGGAATTGTCCAAGTTGCCGAGTCGTTTGTTTCCAATGCTGTTGCTGTTGCAGGAGGTGGGCCGCGTTTTGGAAGTGACGCAGATGGAGCGACGCCGCAGCACAGGACACCAGGAGTTTGATGCATATGATTTGTCTTATCTGAATTTTGTCTGGGCGTTCCGGCAACTGGAGAACATCTACTTAAAATTGCACGGGACGCAGTTGCGAAGCGATTTCAACTTCACCTGGTTTGAATCGAACTGGGTGACGGGCACCCGTTCCTTGCGCGAGCGAGCGGGAACTTCTGAAAAACCATCTGCGGGCGCGAAAAGGC
>JAFSTJ010000699.1 GCA_017450525.1 Victivallales bacterium
AAAGGGCTGCTGCTGCATGGGCTTTGGGGCAGACGAAATCCAATGATATGAAGCAGCTTGTTCCCGCGGCAAAACGCCTGCACCTGCATTGCACCAAGGCTGTGATACCTGATGTGGTGCCCATGTTCGATGATAATTCCGTTATTGCCAATGCGTTTTGGTCTTTGGCCACATTGACAAAACGGACGGGCAATCCAGAGATACGCAAATGCTATGATGACGTGATTAGGATATACGGCATCAGCCTGGAGGAATTGGAAAAACTCAGCGCCAGCACCAGCGCCAACACCAGCGAGGCTGTCGATTATCCTCGCTCGGAGATGACCTGCTGCATGATGACGCAGGTGCGCCAGTTCTTTGATGGCAAGGAATATTCCACAATGCCCGTCCCGACGCAGGAACTCACATTGCCCGTCAAGCGTCTGAAGTGAACATCCCTTTTTCAAGGCGTAGCATCTATTTTTTATCCACAGATTGACACAGATTATCACAGATTGTTTTTTTTGACATATACATTTCAGAAATGAATATAATCTGTGTTAATCTGTGTCAATCTGTGGATAAAAAATCGGTGGCATGCTGAAAACAAATATTGCTACAATGGACATTTCATATAAAAATCTGGAACAGCGGCTGACGCCGCAAGATGCACACTATTTCTTCGGCTATTTTGACAAGTGTCCATGGAATGCGCGAGGTGAGCACCCCATTCACAAAGTGGCTTTTGCTGGCAGGCACCCTCGATTTGGCGACAAGGCAGAAATTGGTGTTGTCAAGGATGGACGGTTTGAGAAAATAGCCGAAACATTCTCATGGTGCTGGCAGCAAGGCTCAATGCTGGAATTCTTCGATGAGGACCGTCTAGTATGGAATGACATTGAAGACGACCACTTTGTGGCAAGGCTTTCAGACGGTACAAGTTATTCGCGTCCGATCTACACGCTTTCCGCAAATCGCACATACGCGCTTTCACTGAATTTCTCGCGGCTGGATGCGGAACGGCCAGGCTATGGCTATCCTGGCGGCAACGATCCTTCCATGCTTAATGCGTTTCCTGATGACGATGGTATTTTCCTAATGGACCTGCACACGGGCGAAAGCAAACTGATTGTGTCCTTGCAGCGCCTCGTTGATGATTTTTACGAGCCTGGCGTGGATTGCAATATGAACTGGGTCAACCACCTTACATTCAGCCCTGATGGAAGCAAAATCGCATTCCTGCATAGGTTCCGCTGTTTTGGTCCGTGGGGGCGAGGTGTGAAATGCTATGTTACCAGAATGTTCACAGCAAATATTGACGGCTCCTGTCTCTGGAAACTGCCCATTGATTTCCATGCCTCGCACTATACATGGAAGAACAACAATGAATTGATTGTATTTTCCCGACTGCCAGACGCGGGAGACCAGTATCGCATATATAAAGTGGGCGATAATTCCCCAAGGGTTTTCGCTCGTGATAGGCTACCTGCAAACGGGCATTGCTCATTTTCTCCAGACCAGAGGCTGCTTCTTACCGATTCGTACACAGAGGCGGATGGATGCAGGGAATTGGTTGTCTATGACGAGGCTAAGGATGCCCGCTATAGTTTGGGGCGCTTTTTCTCCCCTGATATATTGCATTGCACCAGGTGCGACCTGCATCCTCGCTGGTCAAGGGACGGAAGGCGCATTTCCTTTGATTCCTTCCACGAAAAATATCGCGGAACGTATATGATTGAACTGCCTGAGGAAATATTTTAATAAAACCTCGTGCCAGTTCCCCTCTTTAACGCAGAGGCGCAGCAAGTGCCCGAAGGGCGCTCATTACTTATCCACGTGGGGAATATTGTGTTTAGATTATGTTTCTGACTTTAGGCACGATGGTTATCGTTTGTTCGCCGTTTGATCTGCGCGGGGCATTTCGCCCCGCGCATTTGAACTACTAAATACTACAATCCTAGGATTGCCACGGCGTTCTTGTACATGATCTTGTCGTAGATTTCCTGGCTGATGCGTTTTTCGTCCAGCATCTTCTTCATGAAGTCCAGGAGCCATGTGTCTGCGGGATGCTGGTATGCGGAGCAAATGTCTATGCCGAAGCATAGCCTGTCCTGGAATTCATCCATGAACTTGGCTGCATAGTCTGGATCCCTCATGAGTGAATTTGCGCCTGAGCCTGCGGACAGGTCGCCGTAGAGGTTTGGACGCCTGCGCATGATTTTCGCCAGTGCGCCGTCTTCTGTGACTTTGCCTTTGGGGTAGCCAGTGCGGTCATATACGGTGTTCAATGGTCCGATTTCCGACCAGAATGGCATAGAGTGGCCAAGAATGCGCAACTTGGGGAAGCGTTGAAGTGTTTCATCCAGTTCAGGAAGGCCAGGTTCGTCTATGATGCCGTAGCAGTCGCCTTCGCGGTGCGCGATATGGATGGTCATTGGCAAGCCAGTCTCCTCAATGGCCCTGAAGAAGTTCTGCATGAATGGGTCTGTGAAATGCTTGTTGCAGATGACCTCGCCAACGCCCTTGCAGCCAGCGTCCTTGTATTGCTTCAGGACTTTTTCCAACTTTGTGAAGGGGCTATTGCCGAATGCCTGTGGATGTATGTTGCAGAAGGGGATGAACCTGCCTGGATGCTTTTCCGCGATTTCCAAAGCGTCCTCGTTTGTGGTGGGCAGATAGAATTCTGGACCTATGAGCAACTGGATGACGGCCTTGTCTATGCCATATTTGTCATAGAAGGGCAGCAATGTTTCAGGTGTTGGCCATGGCTCTCTGCCTGGCATTGTAAAATAGGCCTTGCGATAGCAATGTGCGTGGATGTCAATGATCATTTTATATTTCTCCTCTGTTGTTAGTGG
>JAFSTJ010000700.1 GCA_017450525.1 Victivallales bacterium
CAAATGCGGGCAATAATCCAGGCGACAAGCAATACCAAAATCGCCAGAAGGATAATCTTGCCAAAATGAATTACAGTGCCCTGGTGTTCTGTCCACAGGTTCTGCAACATGGAAGTTGTCTCACCTGCCTGTACTTTTGTAATCACCTTGTTTACGACCTGCTCTGTTGCTGCTGGTGCCTTTTCTGCTACTGCTGCCACTTCTTCTGCCATGATAAATCTCCTTGCTTTAATTTCCCTTATTTCATTCCAAGTTCACTCTCATCCAGCAAATGCACGCCATTGGTGCGTAGAATATTTCTGGCAATGCCTGGCTCCGAGAAACGGAGCACCAGCACTGGATTGCCCACGCAATGCTGTGCCACTGTGTACATGTACTCCACATTGACGTTGGTATCCGTCAGCAAAGACAGCACCTTGCAAAGACCGCCTGGCTGCTTGTCCACCTCCACTGCCGTCACATCGTTAATATGTACACTGACATTGTTCTTCTTGAGAACTGCCTCGGCCCCCTCCACATCATTCACCAGAAGGCGCAAAATGCCGAATTCAGATGTATCCGCCACGGACAGGGCACAGATATCAATGCCCGCTTCAGCAAGAATCTGTGTAACCGCCGCCAAACGACCCTTTCTGTTTTCCAGAAAAATAGACAATTGCCTAACTGCCATAATTCACCTCCGATTTTGTTCTTCAGCCATTAATCCAATCAGCCAAATCCGCCTCGGTCCTGCACTGCGGGACCTGGTCAAACTCCACCTTCAGCACTGTGCATTTCCAATCAGGTGGAAGTTCAGGGAGCCCCGTGATGACAAGTTTGCCATCCTTGGGCGACCATGTGAACGGGTATTCCTTGCCAGTGGCAAGCATTGTGACGCGCTTGACTGGCGTGTCAATGCGTATTGCAGTCGCCACCTTGCCAGGCCAGCGGAATATGCACCAATATGCATTGTTGCCCACATTTGTCCATGGTCCCTGCAAATTCAAATCAACTGTGCCAGGGTGCGAGGCACCAATCAACGCGCAGCCACAGGAATTGGATATTGCCTCACGGTTGATTGCAAGCCAGGCGCCCATTTCCTTCAGGCGCTCGATTTCCTCGTTGCGGATATGCCCATCCGCCTGGGGACCTATGTTAAGAAGGTAGTTTCCGCCGCACTGGGCCGCCATGACAAGATACTGTATCAACTGTACTGATGTTTTCCAATTGGGATTGAAACGGGTGTAACCCCAGCAGCACGAATCGCCGATGCACATGCAACTTTCCGTTGGTGCCTGCTTGCCAGCGCGTACCACCTGCTCTGGTGTCTCTATGTCCTCCTCCGTTCCAGAACGGTCATTGATTATGATGCCTGGCTGCAGTTCCCTGACCATTGCGTTCAGTTCCGCGGAACGCCAGAATTCAGCCCACTGAGGGCGCTTGGTAGCGCAACGCGCATCCCAGCCGCCATCGTACTCCAGCAGGTCGATCTTGCCGTAATTCGTCATCAGCTCTCTGACCTGGTTGTGCGCCTGCTGCAATAGTGCCTCCTTGGATTCAGGGTACTTTTCAGGCTCGAAATAGCCAGGAAACCGCCAATCAAGCAGCGAATAATAGAAGCCTACGCGGAGACCCGCGCGCCGCGCCGCATCAACATACTCCCGTACAATGTCCCTATGGCAACCATGCTTCACGCTGGTATAGTCGGAATACTTGCTGTCAAAAAGACAGAAACCCTCGTGGTGCCTGGTGGTCAAAACCACATATTTAGCGCCTGCGGCCTTTGCTGTCTCCATCCACTCGTCCGCGCAACCTGGCGCAGGCAGAAAAGAGTCCGCCAGCTTTGCATATTCTGCGGCGGGTATTCTCTCCGAGTACATGGTC
>JAFSTJ010000701.1 GCA_017450525.1 Victivallales bacterium
CCTCACTTGACTTCGATTTCCTTGATTACGATCATACCGCTGCCAATTGCTGTGTCAGGCGTGTCATTCAGTCCTACCACAATGCCCTGCAATGGATAATCAGGCGTCTGGTTGCCGTCCCCGCCCCAGATTGACGCATATCTTTCACCTGAATTGATTTTGGGATACTTGAACTTTATTCCTATGTTCTTCCACCCCTTGAAGTCAATGGCAGGGCCAGCGAAATAGAATGATTCGCCTGAATTGTCCTTCACAACAACAAACAGGCGATGCCCGCTTCCATCACCCTGGACCCTCGCAGTAAACACAGTTCCCTCCGCGATGGGCTTTTTCAGTTCGAAGAATATGGCGTCATGCCCCTCCGTGGTGAAGTTGTAATGAACATGGTTGGAGCCATTCCTGCTCTCCACAAAGGCGCCATCGGGTAAAGCGGCCACTTTTCCATTGACATGAGCCGACACATTGGACGGCGCCACGTCCTTCAAACTCTCACCCCAGCAACAAAACGACAACAATACTGTAATCAAAAGATATCTTATTTTCATAGAATACCCCTGTTTATCTAGTATTCCAAAGCACTAGTAGCTGAACTTCTTATACTGAACAACGCCGACTGAATTTATTATGTGGGTATATACGTATGATGCGACACTATGGTTGACCTTGTATTCCTCAGCGGATTTCTCTAGGAATTCGTATGCGGTCCAGGATGAAGCATGCCCGTCCATGCAAATCACGTTAATCTTGTCATTGCCATGTGCACCAGTGTAGAAGCCGCTTGTGTAGGTATCTAATGCGCTTGTCGTTCCAGTCACATAAGTGAAATAGCACTGACGGCCCCCCTTCACGCCATGGCTTGGGCCAAATACGCTGTCGCCAGCCTGTGCGTAGGATGAGGGATACTTCATTTTCTTCATTGACAAGTATGCGTCTGGATGCCCGCCAGATGCATCGTCCGTCCTGGAAAGCAGGTCTCTGGGCGTGTCCTTGACATCGCCGTTGCGCCCTGCGTATGTGTACCAGATGGCATTTCCTCCGTCCAAGCCTTCATACTTCGCAGGCTCTCCAGCTGGACATACAAGGATATTGTTGTCTCCAATCAGTTTCTTGTATATGTAGTGGTAGGTCCAGTAGGTTCCATTCTCCCTGATGTTTACCCATCCTGGATTGTCAAGTTCATAAACCAGAAGCACCATTCCGACCTGCTTCAGGTTGCTTATGCAGCCAATGGAACGCGCCTTGGCACGTGCCTTGCTCAGCGCAGGCAGCAACATCGCCGCAAGTATGGCAATTATTGCAATTACAACCAGCAACTCAATCAGAGTAAAATGACAGATTTTTCTTGTCTTGTCCTGCATCTTCTCATTCTCCTGTATTTTCCGATATGTCCTTTGAATTAAAATCATTCCGTTTTTCCCTGAACTTGCCAGGCGTTATGCCCACCTTCTGCTTGAACTGCCTGGCGAAGAAGTAGTGGTCGGCGTAGCCCAATTCCATGGCAATGTTGCTTATGGAAAGGTCCGTGCTTTCCAGCAGATGCTTTGCCTGGTTCATTCTGCTGTTGATCTGGTAGTCCTGCGGCGTAATGCCCCAGTATTCGCGGAAGATACGGGTAAACCTGTTGCGGCTGACATGAAATCTCTCCGCCAACTGCGAAACAGGGGTAATCTGGTCCGTCACCTCGTCCAGATACCATGCGGCATTTTGGGCAATTTCCGCTTCAGGCAACTCGGATGTGGCAGGTCTTCCAGGCCTCATCTCGTAAAGTGCCATCATAAGCAAGGACTTGAGGATTTGCGCCAGCAGGGCATTGCGGCGCTCGGAAACTGCCCTGCCCTGGCTCACCTGCTGCATCTTGAAGACGCGGAAAAGCGTGCGCGCCATGAGCATCACATTCATACTGCCGCCACCATGAAAGTACTCAGGGATTGAATCAAGTCCAGGATACTGAACTTGCCCTTGCCTGTCAAGAGTGTCGAAGTGGAACCAGTGTATCTTGAGCGGATTTTCAGGATCCTGCTCAACTGCGTATGAATGGCTGGGCCTCATCCAGATGCATCTGCCAGAGCAAAGTTCAGCAGGGCCGTCCCTTAGTTCTATCTGGCCATGTCCTTCCATTATCACCCACAAGTCCTGGTCAGTCAGCATCTTGTGCTGCCAGTTATGGGAATACTTCATTCCAGAACGCCAGCAGGAATAACCAGCAGTGTTGAAACGAATCTGGCTTTGTTCAAGGTCAAATGCCATCTCAATCTCCTCCACCAGCCAGTTGCCTCAAAACCCGCGCGTCCTCAAAGAACTGCTCTTCGGAATTGCACTTCACGAATTCCAGCAAGGCAGGTGCCTCCTCGGGTATTTCGGCAAGCAGTTCACGCCATTCCTTGATACCATTCGCAAGAGGAAGGCGCTGACCATTCTCGCATTGCTGCACATGCACAGCACGTATCCTGTCTTTTGGAAAACTTGCCAGTTCACGCAAATTGTCGCTTATAAGGGAATTTCTCTGGAAATAGCAGAAGAAATTTCTTTCTCCCACATCCGCCAGCAATCTTGCAGCGGAGGCAGCCGTATCCGTCAGCGTATTCTGATGCCATTCTGCAGCGACTTGCAATCCATTGCAGCGACGGCACAAGCCACGCAAGTTGGCGGCAATATCGCGCCGTGTTTCAGGCGAACATTCGGACGAACCCAACGTTCCAGCCCAGATACGTATCCACTGTGCGCCCAGGGCTGAGGCAGTCTCCGCAATCATAGTAGGCTCGCTGTCTCCACGCCAATAACTGCCGTAGGCATAGACGCACAAGCCAGCATCCCTAGTTGCCTGCCCAATACGTTCTGCGGCCTTCAAGTCTCCTGGCACGACATGCACATCGCCGCCCCATTCAATGCCCTCAAGCCCTGCCTCCACAGCCAATTCGATTATCCGCTCAAAAGGCAGGTTCCTGAATGTTACACTAAGCAATCCCGCATGTCTCATAATCAAACATTGCCCCTTGCCAGCTCGCCAGCCAAATCTATCATCCTAACCAGATTCTCCGTTTCATCCAGCGTATTCAACAGTCTTTCGCCTGCTGTGATTGCCTTGTGGAGATTTTCATAATAGCGCGCCACAGGCGCCTGCACCTCAGGTGTGGCGACCATTTTCTCCGTGAAGTCCACTTCTGCGGCAGGATATGCCCTGCCTGGCGCCGCCAATTCCGAATGCAGTTCCTTGCCCTCCGCCAAATCGCCTTTCAATGTGCGCACACGCCATGTGGTGCTTTTGAATGGAAGCACTGCGCTGCCCCTGCTGCCGTATGCCGCAAAACTGAACATGCGGTCTGCCGAAGCCTGGTTTATGTCAATATCCACGGTGACCTTGCCATAGCGAATAAGCATCTTCACCACATCGTCAGCGTCACCTTTGCTCAACACCTTGTCCGCCGTGCAAGCAAGCACCTTGCCTGGCCCGTCAAACAGGAAATTTGCCTGGTCCACCATATGGCTTCCATAATTCAGCAGCATGCCGCCGCCATTCTTCTTGAGCGCCTGCCAGTCATTGCGAAACGTGAAGTTCTCCCGCAGTATCTTCACCAAAAACACATCGCCTATCTCGCCAGAATGAATCAGTTCCTTGAGGAAGAGCAGAGGGCCGCTGTATCGCGAAGGCTGGTACACCTCCAGAATCCTGCCATTCGCCTGCGCGACAGCTCGCATACGTAGAAGTTCCTGTATGTTCATGGCTGCAGGCTTGTCACAGAATACATTGCATCCATGCTCCAATGCCATGATCGACTGCTCCGCATGGAAACAGGTCGGGGACACTATCACCGCTAAATCAAAGGCACTCTTACCCAATGCCTCGTCCAATGTCCGATAGCCATCTGTGCCGTACTTTTCCTTGCATTCGGCAAGCCTTTCCTCAACAGGATCAATCACCGCGCTCACACGATAACCAGGATGCGCCATCAAGGCAGGAAGATGCGTGCTCCAGGCAATGCGCCCAAGCCCGACAACAACGACACTGAGTATATCTGTTTGCTGCATACAATTCTCCAAATAAGCAAGACAACTAAATTGTAATAATTATACACTAAAAACTGACTTATGAAAATGGATTATAGGCATGTTTTCATTGTGTTTTTGCACCTAGCGAAACAGACAACATGGACTAATGCTCTTCATCTAAGGAGAGTCCCGTATGCGAAGAGCATTAGACTAAAGGACTTAATGGAATATGGATTGGTGTTTCCTGTTAAATCTCCTTTGTACCTTGCAAATCCCCCCACCTCAATTATAGTGCCTCCCAATCTCAAAATCTATGAAAATCTGCAGCAATTTGTGGATAACAAATGCAAAAATTAAAGTTTGACATAAGCGGGATGACCTGCGCGGCATGCCAGGCGCACGTGCAGAAGGCGGCCTCCTCCGTGCCAGGCGTGAGCAATGTGAATGTGAACCTGTTGCGCAACACCATGGAACTGGAACTGGACGAGGCTAAGGCAAATCCACAGGAAATATGCGCCGCCATCAAGAAGGCAGGCTATGGCGCCAGGGTTCAAGGCGAAAAACCACAGGAAAACGACACGGCGCAAACTGAAATCGACACTATCAAGGCCAGGCTTCTACCATCTTTCATACTGCTTCTGCCGCTAGCATACCTGGGGCTATGGGGCTTGTTCAAGGGGCCCCTGCCCAACTTTCTCAATCCAGTGGCCGACAACGGCAGGTACGCAATGGTGAATGTGCTGGTGCAACTCATAATCTGCACCGCAATCCATATCATAAACCGCCACTTCTTCATAAATGGCCTCAAGCGCCTGTTCAAAGGTAGCCCCAACATGGATACGCTGGTGGCAATGGGCTCTGGTGCAGGATACATCTACGGCATAGCAGCCATTTTCAGGCTGGCGCTGGCATTCGCCGCACCAGAACGGGATTGGGACGCAATCATGAAACTGGCAATGAACGTGTACCTGGATTCGTCAGGCATGATCGTGGTGCTGGTGACATTCGGCAAGTGGCTTGAGGCACGGGCAAAACGGCGCACCAGCGACGCCATCAGCCGACTTATGCAACTGGCGCCTGACACGGCCTCCGTCATACGGGACGACAAGGAAATGGAAATTCCCGCCAGCGAAGTAGTGGTTGGAGACGTGGTGCTGCTGCGCCAGGGCACACGCATTCCCGTGGACGGCCTTATCATAGAAGGCACATCCTGGATTGACCAGTCGGCAATTACAGGTGAAAGCCTCCCTGTGGAACGGACAAAAGGGGACCAAGTCATCAGCGCCACACTAAACGGTCCTGGCTTCTTGAAAGTCAAGGCGCTCCATGTGGGCAAAGACACCACCTTCTCCAAGATAATCGCCCTGGTCGAAGAAGCCGCTAATTCCAAGGCCCCCATCTCCAAACTGGCAGACAGGGTGGCCGCCATATTCGTACCAGCTGTACTGGCAATCGCAGCAATCGCAGCAGTGACATGGCTGTGCCTGGGACTGGGCTTCCCATTTGCCCTGGAACGTGCAATTGCGGTTCTGGTCATAAGTTGCCCCTGCGCACTGGGACTTGCCACGCCAGTGGCAATAATGGTGGGTACAGGCAGGGCCGCCGAAATGGGCGTGCTTTTCAAGAATGCGGAGGCGCTGGAACTGCTGCACAAGGTGGATGTAATCCTGCTGGACAAGACAGGCACGCTCACACAAGGGCAGCCCACGCTGACAGATTTGCTCCCCGCAGAAAACGTGTCTAAAGACGAATTGCTGACACTCGCCGCCGCAATTGAATATGGCTCGGAGCACCCGCTGGCAAGGGCAGTTTGGAACTATGCAAACAAGGCAAATATTGACATTCCCGATGGATTTGAGTTCCAGTCCACTGTCGGCAGCGGTGTTTCGGCGCTTATTGACGAAAAACGCTACTATCTGGGCAACAAGAGAATGCTGGAAACTCTGAAGCTGCTGGACGAGCATTGGCTGGCAACTGCAGAGAAATTGGCAAACGAAGGCAAGACACCACTATTTCTGGCAGTGGAAGGCCGCATCCTAGGCATTCTGGCGGCGGCGGACATGCCCAAGCCAGGCGCAAAGGAGGCAATCCAGCACATCCACGCACTTGGCGTGGAAACGCATATCCTAACTGGAGACAATCAATTCACGGCAAACGCAATCGCAAAACAACTTGGCGTGGACATGGTGAAGGCAGAACTGCTGCCACAGGACA
>JAFSTJ010000702.1 GCA_017450525.1 Victivallales bacterium
AGATGAAGGTGCCGCAGCATTTTGGTGCCATGCGTCTCATTGCAGTGGCGGCCTGTGGCAACAAGGTTGGTTCCATTGACAGGGACCTTAAGGTGAGGAACAAGGCGGATGTGAGTTCAGTGCTTCCTGCCATTGCGGCGCCTGGCGATGCGTTCCAAGGCATTTTCAAGGTAGTTAACCATGAATACGACAGTGAAGATGCTGTGCTGACTGTGACTTGTGGCAAGGGTATTTCTCCAAGTGGCAAAGTCACCAAAAAGATAAGGGTGAAGCGTGGCGGCAGTTCCATGGTTAATTTGCCTTTCAAGGTGACTGGCGAGGGTGTCCAGGAGATAAACTATACACTTGAGATGGGCAGCACTAAAATCGAGCAGCGCGAATACGTGAATGTGCGTCCTGCCATTCCCGCTAGTACGGCGACGGACTTTGTGGTGCTGAAGTCTGGTGAGGAATACAAGCCCTCACTGGAACAGATGAACAAGGTGCTGGATAGAAAGGTGAGTGTGGCGTCATCAGTATCAATCGCCGCCGCGGAGGCACTTGAATGGCTGAACGATTATCCTTACGGATGCCTGGAGCAGACCACATCCTGCGCATTTCCGTTCCTGGCGACGGACAAGATGCTGAAGGCGGGTATCATCGACAAGGCGCTTGCCGCTTCAGGCAAGAGCAAGGTGGAGTTAGGTGTGCGGCGTGTGCTGGCGATGCAACGCGGCAGCAATGGCTTTGCCAGTTGGGTAGATTCCAATTCGATTTGGTATGAGGTCAGCACATTTGCGGCGCATTTCCTGGTCTTGGCCAATTCACCTTTGTTTACGGAGAATGCCCGCAATAACACAGTGGAATTCCTGTTGAGGCGCTTTGACAAAGTCGATGCAGATTTCCAGCAGGCATACAATGGCTATGTTCTGGCGCTTTTGGGCAACAAAAGCAAGGTCAGCGTGATGTTGCAGAAACTGGAGTACGAGAAGCAATTGGGTGGTATGGCGAAGTTCATGTACGCGGCGGCCCTTTTCAAGCTTGGCTATGCGAAACAGGCACTGCCCGCAATGAACGAGGCATTGGAGAAACTGGCGTGGAATGACAGCAATGTGGGCTGGTATTTCAGCAATCCTGCAATGAGAAAGGCATTAGTGCTGTCCATTGCAATGGAGATTGTTCCTGACAATCCTGCAAATGCAAAGCTGGCATTGGAGCTGGCGAAAAGTGGACGCAAGGATGGTAGTGGCTGGGGCATCACTGGTGTCAATGCCTGGGTAACTTACGGCCTTGCCGCATACGGTGCGTACCACAAGCCGCAGCCAACTGAGATAGAGGTGTTCGCCAAGGGCAAATCCACCAGGACAAAGCTGGAAGGAAGCCAGGCATTGACTGAGTGCGACAGGATAGTTAACCATGGTCCAGGCCCGCTTTACATCAGCGCAAGATTGCGTGGCATACCGAAAGAGCCTGCAAGTAGGGGGACCATTACTATACACAAGGAATATCGCGACAGTGATGGCAATCTGGTCACCAAGGCAAAATGCGGTGATTTGCTTACCGTGCAGCTCAACATCAGGCACAATGGCAGAATTAGCAATGGAGTGCTGCTGGACCTGCTGCCAGGTGGCTTTGAGATTGAAAACCAGGCCTTGGCCACCAGGGTGAATGTGGTTCTGGGTGACAATTCCAAGTATGATATGCAGCATGTTGAAATGCTGGAGGACAGATATCTGCTGTTCTTCAAGGATGCGGCTGGAGGCTGCAATGTGAGCTACAACATCAGGGCCGTCCTCCCAGGCAAGTATAAGATTCCTGGCACTTCCGTGGATGATATGTACAATCCTGATGTGAATGGCACCTTTGGAACAAAGGGCGTCATTGAAATAACTGAGTAATGAGCCAGTATCCTAGTATCCTGGATAAAAGGTCCAGGATGCTAGAATATTAGGATACTAGAGCAATGGGAATACCACCATATAAAAAGGCATTATTGTGCCTTGGAGTTGCGCTGGGGCTTCTGTTGCTGGTGGCATTGGGCGTTTGGATTGTGCTGCCGTATCTGCTTTTTAATCCCATGGTGCGTCTGGAAAAGCAGACGCCGATACGGCAGTTTCTGGACAGGCAGGGCAATGTAATTCACATCGAGCGTACCTACGACTTCCAGAACAGGGAGCCTGTGCCATTAAGCCAGGTGTCGCCCGCTTTTATTGATGCTATCATTGCCATTGAGGACGAGGGCTTTTGGCGGCACGGCGGTGTCTCCTACACCGCAATTGTCAGGGCATTTTTCAGCAATGTCTTGCTTATGCGAAAGCATTCTGGTGCCTCAACCATTACTATGCAGCTGGTGTCATTGCCCGATGCAGGGCATAAGAAGACCTTGTGGAACAAAGTGCAGCAGGGCTGCATGGCACGATATTTGGAAGGCGTATATACCAAGGAGCAAATCCTGGAGGAATATGTGAACAGGCTGCCTTTCGGTGGCAAAATCTATGGTATTCAGGCTGCGGCAAGATTTTATTTTGACAAGACTGCAGCGGAACTTAGCATCCCAGAGGCCGCATTGTTGGCAGGTCTTCCGCAAAGACCAAATGGATACAGGCCCAACTTGCATCCTGAAATTGCAAAACGCAGGCAGTATAATGTGCTTTTAAGAATGCAGAAAGCAGGCAAACTAAAAGGAGCAAGCTTGGATGAATTATACAATGCACCATTGTACTATCGTGACTTCAAGGAGCATTCCTATTACACTCGAAACAATAGGCCTGAACGTGAAATCTACCTCAGATATGCAAAGCGCGAGGCTGGAAAGGACTGCTATAAGGTGCATACCACAATAGACATGGACATTCAGAATGCGGTGCGTGGCATACTTAAGCAGGAATGTGCCATGATACACAATGCCAAGGACGGCGCCGCTGTCGTGATTGATGTGAAGAAGAGCAAGATACTGGCAATGGTTGGGACGCTGGACTTCTATGAGATGTGGACTGGGCAAATCAATGCCGCTGTTTGCAGGCGTAGCGCAGGTTCAACGCTGAAACCATTCATCTACGCCGAAGCCATTGATGGGGGCATGATTGCGGAGGACACCTTGCTCCTCGATGCGCCATTGAGTTTTGGTGCTTATGCACCAGGCAATTATGATGGTACATTTGCTGGTGACATCAAGGCGAAATATGCCTTGGGGCGTTCTCTCAATACGCCTGTGCTTCGCTTATTGGCGCAATTGGGCACGGAAAGGACTTTGGACAGCTTTTCAAAGTTGGGATTGATTCCCGACGATGCAAAGACACGTGAGATTATAAGCAGGGAAAAGGGGCTTACCATAGCCCTGGGGACCGCAGGGCATACGCTTTGGCAGCTGACTGATGCGTATGCCGCTTTGGCACGAGGCGGCGAATACAAGAAAGCCAGTTTTCTAAAGGATGGCAATGACGCAAAGGGGCAGCAGGTGTTTTCCAAATCCTGTGCGCTTATGGTGTCAAGGATGCTGCGCATTTACCAAATCCCATGCACCACAAAGGACATTGCCTGGAAGACTGGCACTTCCAACGGCCTGCGAGATGCCTGGTGCATTGCCTATACGCCAGACTATGTGGTGGGCGTATGGATTGGCAACAAGATGCCCAAAGCATCGTCCTACCTTGTGGGAGGGAAGGTGGCGGCTCCTTGCGCAGGGCGCATCATGTCATCTTTGTATGTAAACAAATCGCCCCAATGGGATGAGCCAGAGACTTGTCTTGTGCAAAGCAGGCTCTGCAAGGAGAGTGGACTAAGTCCCAGCGCAAAGTGCAAGAATACTGTTGAGGGCTGGACATTGCCAGGCTTCGCCCTGCCTGAATGCAAGAAATGCGGCGAAAAGAAACGCTTGCAAATCAAGATTATCTCGCCATTGGAGGCGGACTATGTCGCCCAGGAGGGCGGAGCAAGCATACCGCTGAAGGCGAATGCCAGCGCATTGTGGTATGTGGACGGCATTTATGTGGGCTTAGTAAAAGAAGGGCAGGCATTGCAGTTTGCCTTTGGCTCTCACAAGGTGTGCGCTATTTCCAGCGATGGCTCACTTGAGGCCAGCATCGTCTCGTTTACTGTAAAGCCATAGTGGACAGTGGACAGTGGACAGTGGGCAG
>JAFSTJ010000703.1 GCA_017450525.1 Victivallales bacterium
AGATACGCGTTGAGGCAGGCAATGGCGGAGCTGGTTCCCGCAGTTTCAGACGTGAGAAATATGTGCCGAAAGGCGGGCCAGACGGCGGCGATGGCGGCAATGGCGGCAGCATCATCATCAAGGCCACAGGAAGCGAACTTACGCTTATTGCACTGAAATACAAAACGCAATGGAAGGCCGCCAATGGCGGCAATGGTAGAGGCCAGAAATTACATGGTGCCAGCGGCGAGGATATAGTTATTTCCGTGCCAGTGGGAAGCATGGTGTTTGACGTGGAAAGCTGCCAATTGCTGGCGGATTTGGATACGGAGGGCAAGGAGTGCATTGCCGCAAAGGGAGGCAAGGGCGGTCTAGGAAACGTGCATTTCCTGTCCTCCACCAACCGTGCGCCAACGCAGTGCCAGCCTGGCTTGCCAGGCGAGGCCAGGGACTTGCTTATCGAAATCAAGACTGTGGCGGACGTGGGGCTGGTGGGCTATCCAAATGCTGGAAAGTCCACCTTGCTGCGCTCAATTTCCGCCGCCAGGCCAAAGACCGCGCCATATCCTTTCACCACTCTGCATCCACATGTGGGCGTAATTGAGATGGAAGACTACAGGCGCTATACTGTTGCGGATATACCTGGATTGGTGGATGGCGCTGCTGACAATGTGGGGCTGGGGCACGATTTCCTGCGGCACATAGAACGCTGCCGCCTCCTGTGCTTTGTGCTGGACATGGGCGGCGTCGATGGCCGCGATCCTTTGAAAGACCTGGCTAGCCTGCGGGACGAATTGACGAAGTATGACGAGGATTTGGGCAAGCGCCCCTTCATTATCATCGCCAACAAGATGGACATTGACGAGGCAGAGGAGAACCTTGCTAGATTGCGCAAGGCAGAACCCAATAGCGTGATCTTCCCCACCATTGCGGAATTGGAGGAGGACGAGGCGGCAATCCGCAAATTATTGCAGGATACACTGGACAAATTGCCGCCAGAAACGCCTGGCATCAGAAACAAGATTCTGTCCAAGTACAGGATACCACAGCGCCAGGTAAACGAAGATGATTTTGACGATGAGGAGTTTTAATCCACAGATTGACGCAGATTAACACAGATTTAATCTGTGAGAATCTGTGCAAATCTGTGGATAACTATATTGGTTATGCCGAGTGATGAGTTGGAAAAATGGGAAAGGCAGATGAGGCTTGCCTTGAATGAGGCGGATGCGGCATTGGAGCGCAAATATGGCTCCATGTTTACGCGACGCCCGAACCGTCCAGAAATTGGCACCACTGTTAATCCCATGTATGATGGAATTTTCTCCCTGGATGCCAAGTTCTCCCTGGGGATAAGCACCCAGGATGGCCCTGGCTACACCGTGGATTTGCGCACCAGTTGCTTGGAATACGTGTCCAGTGAGATGCATGGCCAGATGCTGAATGAGGCAGCTGTCATCCTTGTGGAAGAATTGAAGAAGGTGTTTCCTGACAAGCAACTGACGGTGACGCGGAAAGGCAATATTCTTCGCATAACGGGGGATATGGATTTCAAGTAGTTATATGGCGGAAAACAGGAAAATAGAATTGCTGTCGCCAGCAGGTGGAATGGCTGTGCTTGAGGCTGCATTGGAGGCAGGTGCGGAGGCCGCATATCTTGGCATGAAGCACTTCAATGCCAGGGCAGGCGCCCGCAACTTCACGCCTGATGAACTGCGCATTGCCGTTGAGAAGGCACACGCCAAAGGCGCGAAGATTTATCTTACCCTAAATACAATGCTCAGCCAGCGTGAACTGGGCATGGCGGCGCGTTCACTGGCTGTGGCTGAAGACGCTGGCGTGGATGCCGTGCTGATAACAGACCCCGCATATCTTGCGTTCAAGGAATATTTCCCAAAATTGGACTTCCATTTCAGTACACAGGCTGGAATAAGTTGCTCCGCTGGCGTCAGGGCAGGGCGGAAACTTGGACTGACGCGAGTTGTCCTTGCCCGTGAATTGAGCCGCGAGGAAATTGCAGCGGCAACTAATACGCCTGGCATTGAAACTGAAGTTTTTGTACAAGGCGCCATGTGTTTTTCATGCTCGGGGCGCTGCTTGCTGTCCTCCTGGGGCGGTGGTCGCAGCGGCAATCGTGGCACTTGCACTAGTCCATGCCGCGTGGCTTGGACAGATGAAAAGGGCAGAGAGGACAGACCAATGTCAATGCACGATCTGTGCATGGTGGACTGGATTGACGCTCTGCGGGACATGGGCGTCGCTTCGCTGAAGATAGAGGGACGCTTGAAGACCGCCGACTGGGTGTCACGCGCAGTTTCTCTTTACAGAAATGCCATTGACGGTACCCAGAACGGCGATGAATTGCGTGGAAATGCCGTGTCTCTTGGCGATTATACTGGACGTGAACTTACCGATGGCTATATGCGCGGTGAACGTGAGGGCATGACAGGCGAGGCCAGGAGGAGCGCCTCTTCTGGAGCGCCAAGCACCTGCTCTGGCAATGCAGAACCTGCGCTGAAAGTGTCGGCAGATGAGGATGATAAGGGCGGCATAATCGTGCATTTTGTAGCTTCGTCCTTGGAAGATACATATCGCATAGCGCCACAGCGTGTGGCCAATCCAAAGCGTGCAGTTTCTGTACAGGCGATGCTGGAGGCGATGAATGGCATTGCCAAGGAAATGAAAATCAGTTGCGCGGTGGAAATGCCGAATGAGGCATTGGCGGGCAGACTCTTGCCTAGAAACGCCTCCAATCAGGCGCAAGATGCGCTGGCGACATTCATGCGCAAAATGCAAAAGGAGGCGGATGGCTTGCCACGCGGCGTCAAGTTGCCAGAACAAGTGGAGGCAATGCTGAAGCTCTCTGGTGAAG
>JAFSTJ010000704.1 GCA_017450525.1 Victivallales bacterium
CTTGAATACAGCTGGGTCTCCAGGCCAGACCTCGTCTCCGTAGAATGCCTGCCTATTGCCGTCAATGGTACCCTGCCCTACGATTGCAATGTCCTTAACCTCCACGGCGACTATCAGATGCGCTCCACAGACTTGCTCTTTGGCGAACACACCATTCTGCTCGCAGAAATCGTCCGCGTTATAGTCCTCCCTGTCAGGGCTGCCTAATATGGTGGCGCCTGCCTCAAGGTTCAGGGTTATATGGTCCTTCAAGTAAATCGTGCCGCTCAAGTATGTTCCTGCAGGAATCAGGACACGCCCACCGCCCTTTGCAGCAAGCGCATCTATGGCAGCCTGAATTGCAGCAGTATCCTTAGCGCGCCCATCGCCGACTGCACCATAGTCTCTGACATTGCACATGCTCATTTTCTCGATTCCCGCTGATATTTTGGTATTCCCAATGCCTGCCTTTGTCCACTATTGCAGCCACCGCTCGTCTTCCGCCAGGCCTTCCTTGCTGTTCTTCATAAAGACCTTGCCCTTCCAGCGCAATGGCTTGTCCGCCTTGTCCACATTCACATGCACATCATCCAGCACAATGCCGTTGACGTTTTCGATATAGAAGGGATAGAATGCGCTACGCAGGCCGAATGGCGCATATTTCCTGCCATTTTCCTCTAGCGAATTGTCTGCCCCGCCATAGTAGTCGAATCTGACATCGCTGAGTTTTATGTTGCGTATTTGCCTGCCCGTGTTGCCGAGAATGTAGCAGGACCAGCAACCAGTTCCGCGTATGTGATGCATGGATATGTTGCGTATCATAGGAACATCCACATCCCGTATGCCACGTGTTTCGCTACAGATGCTAAACGGGCGCTTGCAGCCAAGGTATATGTTCTCAAACTGGATGTTCTCTATGGGCGTGCCAGGCGATTGGTAGGAATAGCGCGCCTGTATGCAGATGCCAACGCGAGAATCATGCACGACTATGTTGCTAAGCGTGCAGTCCCTGACCATGGTGTTGCCCACGCCGATGCGGAATGCGTTGCACCTTGACTGAAGCACGCAGTTTGAAATTGTGATGTCCTTGCAGATGCGTGTCTTGTCCTTGAGCCATCTCACGTTTCCGCGCAGCGTTATGGCATCATCGCCAGAGGAGATGTTGCAGTTGGTCACTACGACTCTTCTGCAGCAATCAATGTCCAGCCCGTCGCCGTTGATTGTGCGGTAGTCGTTGTAGATATGCAGGTCCGAGACACGCACATCGTCACAGCCATGAAGAAGGCATGTCCAGTATGGCGCATTGTTCATGCTCACGCCGCTTAATGTGACATACTGGCACTCGCACAGGTAAACCATCTGCCCAGGGCGCCAATCCTTCAGTTTGAAGTGGTCTGGAGCATTCTCCAACACCTCATCCCCGTAGTATGCCTGGCGGTTGCCGTCAATCGCGCCCTGCCCCACAATCGCAATGTTCTTCACCTCGACAGCGACTATCAGATGCGCTCCGCTGACCTTCTCCCTTTTGGACATGTGATTCTGCACGCAGAAATCATCCGCATTGTAGTCCTCCTTGTCAGGGCTGCCCAATATGGTGGCGCCTGCCTCAAGATCCAGGGTTATATGGTCCTTCAGGTAAATCGTGCCGCTTAGGTATGTTCCTGCAGGAAACAGGACACGCCCCCCACCCTTTGCTGCAAGAGCATCTATGGCAGCTTGTATTGCAACGGTATCCTTTGTGCGCCCATCGCCGACTGCACCATAGTCTCTGACATTGCATGCGCTCATTTTCGCTATCACCGCTGTTTCTTTGGTATTCCCAAAGGCTGGCAGCAGGATTGCCACAATGAGCGCCACAACTGAAATTGCCAGTATTCGCGTTTCTCTCATGCTGAATTATTGCTGATTATTGATGAGGAAATTGGCAACACTGGAAGGTGACATCATCACAATCCTTCTGCGCCACATCGCATTTCCAGCATTCGGGATGCTCGTATTGCAGTTTGACATTGAAGAAGTTCACATCCTTAGCCTGGTTCAGCTCAAAGGCGCCGTCAATACCTTCAATCATGCAGAACTTGCGTACATTCTCATCACGGGTATTGTCCCCAAGGACCTGAAGGCTGATGTTGGAGAAGTTGATGTCGCTGATTTCCGCCACGCCATTGCCGCGCAGCATGGAGGGCTGCCTGACGCAGCCGTCTATGTTGTCAAACTGCAGATGGCGTATGGACTTCTGGCTGGGCGCCTCGGCGAACCTGTAGTCCAAGCGCACAAAGGCCAGCTGCCCCACGTCCACATGGAAATTGCGGAATGCCAGGTCGTGTATGTACGCGCCTGTAGCCTTGTCGTCACCAGAATATTTTGCGTTCACGTGTATGGCGATGTGGCTGCCCAGCACGGATATGTTGCTGAAGGAGCAGTTCCGTATCTCGCCATTGCCCACGCCAATGCGAATCGCATGGGCGTATGCGCTTCTCAATATGCAATTGGATATGGTGACCCATTCGCAGGGACGTGGATTGGTGAGCCTCCCATCGCAGGCACGCAACGTGAATGCGTCATCGCCCACTTCTATGTCGCAATTTGAGACAGTAACATGTGAGCAGCAGTCGATATCAATTCCGTCATCCTCGCCGATGTATGGGCTGTTGCGTATGCGGATGCCGTCAATAGTGGCATCCTCGCAGCCATATAGGAAGCAGGACCATGCCGTTGCATCAAGAATAGTAAAGTCATTCAGACGTATCCTCTTGCACTCGCTGAACACCATCAACTGCGCTGGACGGAAATCCACCACATACTTCCATACAGGGCCAAGGCCCGTTTTGCTGTAGATCATCTCGCGGCTTTTGAAAATCTCCTCTCCACGGCCATTGAATTGCCCGCCGCGAATGAACACGTTCTCCACCTGGTCCGCAATGATGAGATGCCTGCATGATTCGCCGCAGGCCTTGCTGCCCGCCATGGTGTGTGGCACACTTGGGTCATTGTAGTCGTTTATGTCAAGGCTGGCAAAAAGCACTGCGTTTGGATCCAACTGCAAGCCGCCATTGCTGCGCAGGAACAAGGTACCTGTAAGATACTTTCCCGCAGGAAAATACGCCGTTCCTCCTGCATCAATCGCCCTCTGAATGGCCGCAGTGTCATTTGCGATACCATCGCCTATCGCGCCAAAGTCCTTTACGTTGTTCATCTATTCTCTCCTTATTTTGTTTTGCAATTCAAAACCAACAATTGCGCCATAATAAATATTGTTTTCCCTTTTTTACAAGAATACAATGAGTTTTTTAAAGCACATTGCATCCTTGCAAGCACTCCATGACAATCTGTGGATAAAAAACTATTTTGCCTTTGAATTTGGAGCGGGAAGTGGTTTGGCCTTAAGCAGAGCCTGGTAATGGGCCTCCGCCTCATCCGCTGAAAAGCCCTTCAGGTTCCTTTCCAGAAAACTCAACATGACCTGGCGTACATTCGGTGGCAGCTTCTGCATATTCTTCGTGTACTCCATACTGAACTGATGCCCAATGCCAGGCACTGTCAAGATCTCGCTGATGCATCCTTTCTTTGTCAGCGCATCATGGAAAATCTGCGCCTGCTGGACATTTACCACCTTGTCAGCCTCGCCATGCACGGAGAGGAATGGACAGGCCTCAGGGGCGATATGCTCCAAAGGGACCGCGCTCTTCCATTTCTCCTCATTGCCCATGTAACTGCAGCCCAGCATCTTGTAGAAAGAGGCCTTGGGATTCTTCTGTGCTTCCCGTAATGACATTGGGCCATACATGTTTATGCAGCAGGCAACTTCAGAACTCACGCCAGGGTATGGAGCGGCTGGCTCGAATGGCGACTTCTTTGCTGTCAAAGCCAGCATCACCGCCAGATGCCCGCCCGCCGAGGCACCAATCACGCCGATTTTATCAGGCAATATCTGGTATTTTTCCGCATTTGCACGAAGATATTTCACCGCATTTTTGCAGTCTTGAAGATTGACAGGCCATGCAGCCACATCGCCCTTGACCAGGCGATATTCTATGCTGACGGCCACAAAGCCCATTCGCGCCAGATTCTGGCAGATGTTGATTTCACGAGGCGAGCTTTTTGAGCCGCCACGCCAGCTACCGCCATGTATCATCACCACAGCGGGGCGCGGTCTCGTTGTCCCCACAGGCAGATAAAGATCCAACCGTTCAGCGCGCCCTTCCTCAAGAAATGGAAGATTCTTGCGCATCTCAAATTCGTAAATGCCCGCAGTATCAGCCGCCCAAATCACAACAAGCAACAATACACCAAACAAGACAAGTAACTTCTTCATGCATCTTCCCTTTTATTAATTATTGCAAAAAACCTCTAACTAAAATATTTAAGTATGCAATACTATAAACATCCGCAAACAATTTCAAACATATTTTCGTTTATTTTCCTACTTGAAACAAGTAGCGACAGCGTGCTGTTTGCAAAACGATGTACCTTTGGCAAAGAATCATTAATTCAGGAGTATTAGCGAGCCGCCGTCGGTACCTTTTACAACAC
>JAFSTJ010000705.1 GCA_017450525.1 Victivallales bacterium
GCAGCTGGACGTGCCCTGCGAGACCATAAGGAAGGTAACCACCATCACAGCGCAGATGGTGTCATTCAATTTGGACAGCCTGTCAATGCCTGCCATATTCATCGGCGTTGTATTGTTGCTTTTCACCAAAAACGACAGGATACGTGGCCTGGCAAACACGGTGCTGGGCTTCGGACTGCTGTTCTTTGGAATGGTGATGATGTCAAGCCAGTTGCGGGCAATTGCGGACTTTCCAACATTCGTCTCCGCATTCCATGCCTTTGACTGCACGCCTGCGGCAGGCTCATCAGCCCCACCAATACTTGCAGTGCTCGGAGCGATTGTAGTCGGCATAGTCATGACCATCATAGTGCAAAGCAGCTCGGCAACCGTCGGTCTTGCAATAGCAATGGCGGACAGCGGCCTGCTGAACTACTATACCGCAGTACCACTTATACTTGGGGACAACATAGGCTCCACCATAACTGGTCTGCTCGCCAGCGTGAACGTCAGCCGTGCCTCCAGGCAGGCAGCCATGTCCTCGCTGATTCAGAAGACACTGTGCGTGCTACTAATGATACCTTTCCTCTACATTCCCTGGAATGGGGTGCCCTGCTTCATGAGACTGGTGGATGTGATAACAAGCGGTGACGTGTTCGCACCAATACCAGAGAATCTTGGGCGTCACCTGGCTTCAGTGCATACATTGTTCAACGTGATAAGCGTTGCATTGTTCCTGCCCTGCATACCATTCCTGGAATGGTTGTCCAAACTGCTGGTGCCAGACAGGGAAGACGACGATGGTAGCGTCAAGGCATTGTGCAAACTGGAGAAGCGCCTATTGAATACACCTTCCGCCGCATTGACGCAGGTGTTCTCCGCCTTGACCAAGATGATTGAAGGCGCAATGAGGCAGACCAAGACCTGCCTCAACGCAACCATCAACGAGGAAAAGCCCACTGCAAGCGATGTGAACGACCTTGAAGCCAGAATCGATGCAACACAGCACTCCATCATAGACTATCTTGTAAGCCTGACAAGAAAGCACTTGACGGACGACCAGGCATCGGCAATCCCAATCTTCATGCATTGTGTCAACGACGTGGAACGTATCGGCGACCGTGCATTGAACATATTCCAGCTGCTGCCAAAGGATGACGACAGGGGCATGTCATTCTCCGAAGAGGCTGTAAATGAACTCCATCTCATCAGAGACGAACTGGACACCATGCAGATGGAACTGCTCAATGGCCTGCGCCACAATGACATGGACAGCATCAAGCGGGCAATGGAAATGAGCGATACCGTCAAGAAAATGACTGCACGCTGCGAGGATAGTCACGAGGATCGCCTGCTGATGCAGGCCTGCACAGTGGAAAAAGGCGTTGCTTTCGTGGAGATACTGTCCAACCTGGAACGTGTCGCAGCCCACTTGAAGAACGTGGCGGAACGCGCAACGATGATGCTGCCCCACAGCGTCAGCCTTCCCAGGCAAGACAAACGGAGATAATTTCTCGGAGGGGGGAGACTTTAGTCCCCCCCGTGAATTTCGCAAAACAGGCTAAATAAAATTAGCATTTTTGCGTTATTTGCAAATACAAGGACATTGAGAACATAAATAATCTTTCTGGAGCGGAACTATGAGTGATTTGGTAAGAAGGGTTTTCGTGGAAAAGCGTGCTGGCTTCAATGTGGAGGCTGTGCAATTGCTTTCTGACATCAGGGAAAACCTGGCGGTGAAAGGGCTTGAGGACATGCGCGTGCTGAAGCGCTATGACATATCAGGCCTTGATGACAGTGAATATCAGGCAGCCAGGGATAGCATACTCTCTGAACCCAACTGCGACAGGATTTTTGAGGACAGTCTTCCAAAGGACGAATACAACTACTTTGCAGTGGAATACCTTCCTGGCCAATATGATCAGAGGGCGGATTCCGCAGCGCAATGCGTACAGTTGCTCACACAGAAGGAGCGCCCGCTGGTAAGAAGCGCCACAGTCTATGGACTCAAAGGCACATTGTCAAAAGACGAACTTTCCCGCATAAAGTCTTACCTCATCAACCCAGTGGAAAGCCGCGAGGCGGACATGGGCAAGCCGGACACCTTGGTAATGCAGGCTGACACGCCACCAGACGTGAAGATACTTGATGGCTTCTGCAAGTTGGACAAGGCTGGAATCAAGGAAATGACAAAGCAATTTGGCCTTGCCATGAGCGCAGAGGATCTGGCATTTTGCCAGGAGTATTTCAGGGATGTGGAAAAACGCGAGCCCAGTTTCACTGAAATACGTGTGATTGACACATATTGGTCGGACCACTGCCGCCACACCACATTCCACACTTGCATTGATTCCACTGAAATCGAACTTTCACCATACACCAAGCCCATACTGAAGTCCTTCCAGGAATACAAGGAACTGAGGCGGGAACTGGGCCGCGGCGAGAAACCGCTGTGCCTTATGGACATAGCCACAATCGGCGCCAGGGAACTGAAGCGCCAGGGCAAACTGGCAAACTTGGACGCGTCCGATGAAATCAATGCATGCTCCATTGAAATCGAGGCGACTGTCGATGGCAAGAAGGAGCGCTGGCTGGTGATGTTCAAGAACGAAACCCACAACCACCCCACGGAAATCGAGCCATTCGGCGGCGCGGCCACCTGCCTCGGCGGCTGCATACGCGACCCATTGTCAGGCAGGTCATACGTTTACCAGGCAATGCGCATCAC
>JAFSTJ010000706.1 GCA_017450525.1 Victivallales bacterium
ACCTGGCCTGTTCGGCAATCAGTTTGTTGGGACTGTCCGCCAATTCCTGCAGCAATTGATCGCACTTTACGATGATGTTTGCTATTTCCCTGGAATCTTTTTCCCAATATTTGTCATCGGGCCTATTCGGAGCATTGGGATTTGCCGCCTGAACCAGTCTGATAACGCCTTTCTTGTTACGATTCAGGAAGTTCTTGTAGCCCGCCAGATTGCCTGCATTCATATAGTCCTCGGCGCGTCCAAGCAGTTTGTTGGGATTGGGCTTGTGGAATACCGTCCAGTCGTTTACTGATGTCTTGGAGGTTTGGGAGAGGTTGATTGACAGGAATGGAAGCGGATTAATTTCCAATTTGGCCTCCGTGTCATAGTCCTCAGCCAGGGTGAAGCATTCAAATCTTCCACCTGAACCGAATTCGAAATGGAGTGTCTTGTATGAATCGTCTTTGAAAGTATAGTCGAAGATGCCAATCATCTTGCCTAGTGCGGGAAAGACCTTCGTGGCTTCGCTTAATGTCATTTCCATAAGGGGCTTTCCAGCCGCCACGCCCGCATCAACCGCCGATAATATCGCCGAATCTTTGATGGCGTCAGTGAACTCCTTCTTCCACTTGGCGGCGTCCTTCTCGTCCAAGCCGCTTTCAGACTTGATGTATTGGCGTGCCACCACATCGACGAGAACACGCATAGGAAGGCTGGCAGGCAAGCGTATGTCCAGAAGTGTTTTATTGCTGTTGAGCCACGGGCGTGGATCCTTGTGCTTGGAGACAACGTTCTCTCTGGTGACACGTACCTCAAGTTTTCCTGACAGGCCAATCGAATCCTTGGCTATATCCAGAACTGAGGCCTTGCCAGAATTGAAGACGGCATCCTTAACGCCTTTGCCATCCTTGTCACCCAGCCCAACTCCGTCCAGTTTTTCGTCAATGTAATTTCCCATCAGGTCATATCCCACGCTGAAGAAGAATACCTTCTTTGATGTGCGTGGCTTGGTGACGTCGAAGGCATTGAGGAACTTCTCCTGGAAAATCTTTTCCGGTATCTTCACAACTGGGTTGGCGAGGCGCGGAATCACGTATTCGCTGGTGGATTTGACCATCTTCTTCACATTGGCCGCCCCCTCCTGGGCGTCGCCCATGGCATTTGCCTTCTTGATAACGATGGCAGTTGCGAGTGCCAGAAGCCTGGATTTGTTGGCAAAGTCCTCCCAGAATTCAGTGTCCTTTTCCGATTTGCCGATGGCGCTTTCCTCCAGTTTGGTCAGTGTGGAGGTGATATCTTTAAGAGCGATTTCCATATAATCCGCAGTGCCCCTATCGGCCGCTTCAAGAATGACCTTCACTTCCTTGCCCCAGTTTCGAATATTCCTGGGATTTTCCATGTCCTCCTCGCCTTCTTCCCTAATATCTGGGAAGTTCTGCTCCAGTTCATCCGCGAAGTTCTGTTCCAGATAGGGCAGCGAGCATTCGTTCAGGGAGGTCACGAATGATGAATAAATCTTGCCTTTGGCAGAAAGTTCACGCTTGTACTCGGCCCCGATGGAGCCACTTAGTTCCACGTTTGAGTCAAGTCCATCGCCCGCTTTGAAATAGGAGCCACCTTCCGCCTTTGCCTGAATATTGCCGCTGACCGAATTAGTCTTGCGCATGGCGATTGCATGGGGATTGCGTTTCTCCAGTAAGATGCCTCCCATTTCCCCAAAGACATTTTTGTTTCGTAGTTCATTACTATAAGCCACTTGATCCATTTGGGTCTTGTGTATGCGGAAGCCGAGGGCAGTCGCTCCCAGCATGAATGCATGGCCAACTGCCTTAGCAGCACCTTTGCCCCAGGAAAAGAAGAGTTCGTGGGGGCGCGGGGTCAGCACAATGTTCAGGCTGGAGGCTGTCTTTGCAAATTCCTCCAGACTGGCATAAGTCTTTGTCACGCTATGCGCCAGACCTACGCCAGCCTTTCCCTCCACCTTGGCGCCGATACCGGCAGGCGCGTCCTTCTTGCTTGGGTCCGTGCCAAGTTGTGTTGAAAGGCTGGCCTGCCCCTTGCCGCCTACCGTGTAGGTCACTTCGACTCCTCCACCTCCATTGGACACCTTCACCTGCGCTGTGACATCAACCTGGAGTCCTGCCTTCGCCTTGAAGTCTGCAGCCAGGATATTCAACTTAAACAGTGCGTCCACTCCAAGTTTGAGGCTGACCTCGCGAGAGCCGCCGTTCTTGGCAATGTCACCCAGCGCCTCATTGAACTTGTCAACTGTAGCATTCTGGAGTTTCTCCGCGCCTGCGAAATGGTAGCGGATGCGGTCATTTGTCAAATGTGAGAGTTTTGTGGCGGCGATGGCGGAATCGTCGATGCTCATCTGGTCTTGCCAATCCACAAATTTTGAGGCCTTCTGGTATTCGTCCTGGCTGACGCGTGGACTAAATAGTGTGCAAGATGACATGTTATTGCGCAACTTGGCAAGAAGCGCGTTGAACTGCGCGTCATCTTGCTTGATCTGGTTGAATTGGGCCTTTGTCATTCTGGAGCCAGAGGAGACGCTTGAACGTGAATTATCCATTATCCGTCGCAGCCACTCCATTTTTCCCATTTTGACGCCTCTGGCTATGTCCAGGTCATATCGGAATGCGCGCAGGCCGTCGCGAATCTGGTCAAGCTGCTTCTTCTGGTAATCCATGTCGCTTTTGGACTTTCCGCTGGCGTCAGTGAAATCGAAGTCGGTCTTGATGCATTTAGTTGCGGCCTTTCTATGGGCGATGGCTTGTTGCGCCAGAGCTTCAAGTTGCGTGATATCTTGTTGGATTTCCAGTTTCTTTTCTGGTGTGAGTTCCTGGTCCATGTCTGCCAGTGTGTCCTTGCACTGCTTGATAAGGGCCATGAATCTCTCTTCGCCAATGAAGAGTTCCTTCACTTTGGAGGCGGAGGCAGCAGCCAGTTTAAGCATATCCGTGCGATTTGATGCATCATAGAAGTGGCTGTCTGCCAGAACAACGACGGCCTTCTCGCTGATTTGGCCTTCCTTGAGCATGGTTGCCAGTCCTAGTACAGCATTCTTAAGTGCCGCGAGCCCTGCTTCTCCAAGCAGCCTGGGTGTGCCTTCTGGAAGTTCGCCTCTGGCTCGTGTGTCGAATTCCTGCGAGGCCATGAGTTTGTTCAGGGCTATTTGGCAGAAATCGCGTCCCTCCACGCCGTGTTTTTCTTGGAAGGCAAGGGCAACTTCGTCAAGGAATGCAGTGCCATCGTTGCCTAGGAGAATCTGCTTGTTTTCAAGGGAGCGTGCCTCCTGCTGTGCCATCTCATCATCCGTGAGCGTATGGTATCCCGCGAAAATCTCCGCCTTGTTAATGGAGTTCTGTGCCAATGGATCGGTGTTTGCATTGACAAAGGAGGTGATTGTTGCATCATGCTTTACCTTTGAGGTCTGTGCAGGTACGTTAGGCCCGTCAACACCCATCATACCCAGATTAATGTCAATCCAAAATCTATTTCCCAGCGTTGCATCTGAAATTGGTCCAGGCATAGTCACTGCTCCTCGCTAGTTTCGTTCTCATCCATGTCATCTGGCAAATCGACGCATGGGAACTGTTCCTCGAATCTGGTCCGAATCAAATTAACCAATTCCACAAGAGAATTGATCCAGGCGGCAACATGGTCGGCATTCTCGAACATCTCCAATGGGCGGTGGTCATGCACGACGACCATTCTGTCTTCGGGTTCCATTGAAATCGTAAAGCCTGCATTCGGTGCGTCTAGTTCATTGAGTTCAATAAGGGCGCGTGCCCGCTGTTCCTGGAAGCCGTCCTCGAGTGCATATCCCACAGACGACCATAACACGACTTCCTCTGCCTCCTCGATATAGTCAATTTCCACCTCCACGCTTCCGTCCACCGTGAAATTGCAGCGGTTTTCATTCATGGCAAGTTCTGTGCCCATTATTTTGCCAAAATCGGCCAGGACTTGCTGAAAAGACTCAAACAAGGTATTCATTGGCGTGCCTCCTTTGCCTCCTGGTAGGTCTCCACCCTCATGCGCCAGTCCATCAATGTCCTCATGAATCCCTCGATATACCGCTGGAAATCATCGGCGCCAGAGATGAAATTGGCGTCAAAGCGCTCTGTGAGATAGATGGCATTTTCCTTGGTATTGAGCGACAACCGTGCGCCATTTGTGGCGCGCCAGAAGAAATTCCCCTCCAGAAGTGCTTCGCAAAGCCCTTCGGGAGGCTCGCCTTCGCCCAAGTCCGCCACTTTTGCGCGGCAGTATTCCATTGATGCATATCCGCCTGATGAAAAGAATGACAGGGGTGCCTCCTCGAACTTCAGAGTGAAGCCGTCGTCATTTTCCTCAACTAAATCGGGTGGAACAAAGTCAGTCGCCAGTGAGACCAGCATCTGCATTTTATCTATCATTTTTTCTCCCGTTGAACGACCCATAAGGCATTTACACCAATGATTACACGTACTATGCTGTTTTGGTTACAGCGATTGATAACAAAAAACTCTAAAAAATCAGTTGATACAATATAATCCAATATATAAATTGCAATAGTATTGGCTGAAAAACTTGACAGTGAGGAAGAAACTGATTTCTTTCAAAATTAAGAAAATAGCTGGACAAATTGGGAAAAAATAGTATTTTACGGAATTGCTTAAAAGGACTGTGCATAATTATAAACGTCCTTGTGTGGGTGTATTCGATTCAGTTTTCGATTGTACGGTAGTGGGTATGGAAGTGTTTTCAATCATAAAATACAAGACATCGTTGTTGGTGGAAAATAGCCAACGGCAGAATGTAGTTCGTATGACTTTTATAAGGTGATATTATGCAGGACTACATGTATTCTGTATTTTCAATCGTTGCGATAGTGCTTCATCTGCTCATCAACTTCGGTCAGCTTATGGGACGGAAGGCGGAGAATGTACGTGGTAAGCGCTATCGTGGCTTCTTGCTTGGTGTGCTCGCTTATTATTTGGCGGATGGAGCATGGGGCATATTTGCGGGGCTTGGCTGGATGCGCCTCTGGTATTTTGATACCATACTTTTCTTCCTTTCCCTTGTCGCATTTGTTTTCCTATGGTGTCGCTTTGTGATTACCTACCTTGGACTGGGCAACTGTACAGGGCGGATACTGGCCTGGTCTGGATATGGGCTTCTGGCTGTCAATATTGTGTTGTTGACGGCCAATTTCTTCAACAACTGCGTTTTCTATTTCAATGAGCAGGGCAAATATGAACTTGGTCCTGCGCGGAATCCAATCATTGTTCTTCTAATTGCCTACATTACGTTGGCTGCGCTGTTTGCGTTTGGCAAGGCCCTTGTAAGTCAGGATGCAGTTCGCAGGCGCTGCATGATGGTATTAATGTTCAGCATTACCATTGCCGTTGCAATTGTGCTTCAGATTATCTGGCCGTTGACGCCGTTTACCGCCCTGGGCTGCCTTATCTGCAACTGTTTCTTCCATACTTTCGTAATACAGGATGAGCAGGCTGCGAAGCACATGGCCGAGCTTGAAAACGCGCTTGAGAGGGCACGCACAGCGGAGAAGGCGCGGAGCATGTTCTTCAGCATTGTGAGCCATGACATTCGCACGCCTCTTAACGCGATTCTAGGTTATTCCGAGCTACTGCAGTTCGGTGGCAAAAGCCAGGAAGAGAAGGACGAGGCACTTAAGGCCATCAGGGCAAGCGGCACAACGCTTTTGCAACTTGTGAACGATGTCCTCGACCTGGCGAAAATGGATTCTGGCAACATGATACTTCATCCCACGCCCATGCGGCTGTCTCAACTGGTGGATGATGTGTTCGCCTCCTTCCGTAAGGGGGCCAGTGAAAAGGGCATAGAACTCATCAACAAAACTGGCGATGTGCCGACAATTCTTCTGGATGAACATTGTTTTCGCCAGATTCTCTTCAATTTAGTCGGGAATGCGGTCAAGTTTACGGAGCATGGCTCTGTTACCGTTGGCGCATCATTTGAAGATAATAATCTTGAGGTCTCCGTCTCCGATACTGGTTGTGGCATTCCTTCAGACATGTTGGCGCGCATACTTGATCCATTTGTCCAGGTCAATGATCCAGGCCATTCTGGTGACAGGGTGATGGGAACAGGATTGGGCCTCTCCATCTGCAAAAGTCTAGTGGAGGCGATGGAGGGTGAGATTATTGTTGAGAGCGAACTTGGCAAAGGTTCTATATTCAAGGTACGCATTCCAGGCGTAGCTGCCTGCGATAAGGATGATGCCGCTGTTGCTAAAACGAAAGCGGCTGGCACTATGACAAAGGTGCCTGAACACGTGCTTGTGGTTGATGATTCGCCAGTCAATCGTGCGGTGCTGACTGCTTTTCTGAAGAGGGCGGGCGTGACCAAGATAGAGCAGGCCTGCGACGGTGCGGAGGCACTTGCGAAACTTGATGCGGCGGCTAAAGCGGGCAATCCATGCGATTTCGTCCTTTCAGACTTCTGGATGCCAAATATGAACGGCATGGAATTTATTGAGAAGCTGCGTGCAGATGTGCGCTTCAGCCAACTGCCTGTCTATATTTTGACAGCAGACACCGAGTTCCAGAATGATGCACGGACCAAACTATTCACAGGCACCCTCCTCAAACCCCTTACATACGATAAACTCATGGAGGCGCTCTCCTAGCGTCTAATGACACTAATATATAAAAGTAATACTCTTCACTTAAGAGCGTTAAGTGAAGAGTATTACCGAACACGGCCTTGTTGCACCGAGTTTTGCAACAGGTCTTTTGATGCTGTGCCGAGATTATGGGCGGGTTAAGGATTCGCTTGGATGCTTGAGTTTGTACACGTCTTCTTCATTGAGGGCGTGAATGAACTCGCGGAACTGGGCATCGTCCAGGTGCAGGGTGACGGTTTCGCCTTTGCCGTCTATCTGTGCGTGGTCATAGACGTGTGTTGCCAATTGCAGGTGCTGCCTGTCCTTGGACAATATCTGTGCCAGATGGTCTTTTAATGACCCGCCTTCTGATTGTTTTATCTTGGCAATGGTGATATTGAAGCCGCCTGCGGGATCCTGTACGATGGTGGCTGGTTTTCTGCTTTCTGGTGGCACTTCCAGATGGCGCAGTTGCACCTCTCCATTTTTGGATTTGCAAACAGTTGGCGATGCAAGTTTCTCAAGTGTGGCTTCCGCCTCGATGGCGGCCTCCGCATCTTGCACACGGGCGGGGTCGCTGCCATCGCCTGCTATGGCGTCGTACAATGCCAGCTGTGACTGGAATGTCTCGCAGATGTCCTTGGCGCGGGCTGTGAATTCCGCCTCCATTTCGTCGATTTTCTTCAGCGCCTCTGTCTTTGTTTTTTCCTCAAGTTGATTTGCCAACTGGCGATATTGTGCAAAGTTTGCCTTGACATGGTCCTGAAGTTCGAATTGCGGTGTAATGGACTTGACCAGGTTCTTGCGGATTTCCACGACACCGCGGAATTTCTCCGCGCGTGGCGTATCGTCAAAGATACTGTAGTTCTTGAAATCATCATTGGCCGTGAATGAGAAGTCGGTGGAGAATGTGATCTTCTTTCCTTCAAGGGAATGTCCTGGATCAATGGCGAAGAACTGGTTTCCGATGCAGCCCTTGTTCTGTGCGCGGCTGCCTACGCCGTCGCGGTCGCCGAACAGCAGCAGCATGATCTTGAACTTGCCCATTTCCTGAAGGTGGAGGCGCGTGCCATTCTGCACCAGACGCCCGTCCCTGAGGAACACATCCAGGTCGCTGTAGTCCTTGGCCATGGTTCCCTCAAGCAGCAACTTCATTTTTCCGTTGGCCCAGCCGCCCTGGCGCAGAACCAGTTCCTGGCTAGGAATGCCAGTCCTAGCCATCAAGTCATTTGCCAGTACCTCGCTGATTGCGCCTACGCTTGCACCCTTGGTTGATACTGTGCGGAAATGATGGTACATCACTCCTTGCTTAAGTTTGGTGCGCTCTGGAGTACGGTATGAGCCAGTAGTCGTTTTGTCCGATTCATTGTAGTCCATCTTTACAATATGCTGTTCGCCATAGTGGGCGAAAGCCTCCAGGCCGCTTTCAAGGTCGGCGGGTTGGTATGGGCGCATGATTTCATCGCGTAGGGGCTGGAATAACTTGTCCATCACATCGTATAGCAATTCCTTGTCCTGCTGGGTGGTCTGATGTGCCGGGTTCATCAGATTGTCTGCGAAAGTCTGGGGATTCTCGTTGGGGAAGTGCTGGATGAATGCATCTTTGACTGGATTGTGGCCAGGAGCGGTCAAATCCCGTTTCAGCACATGTATTGCGGCGAATTTGGTATACCCTGGAATTGCATTTTCCGCGCCGCGGCCAGTGTACAGTCCGATTTGCAGGTATGCATCTGGGTGAGCGGCCAGTTCGTCCGCCAGTTCTGAGGCTGTCATTCCCTGGCGGAACCAAGGCGCATGGGACATGAACTGCGCTGCCCTGGAGCCTGGCTTTTGCAGTAGTTGCTGTGCGATGGTGTAACGTGTGGTTCCGCTCATGACATCCATGTACAGATTTTCGGTGTCGTTTCTACTCCAGTCGTATTTTACGATGAAGCCAGGTTCCACGCCTTTTTTCTTGAGTTCCACGAATACAGTTGGGTTTTCGCCGTTGCTTAGGCGCATGCCAGGGAAGATGTTGCCTTTGCGCACCTCGTCCTCAACGGAAGTGACGTCGTAGTCAAGACCCTTTGCCAGCTGTGCCTTTTCGGCTTGCGCGGCCTTTGGGTCAATGGCGGGGGCGTTGCCGTTGTTTGCGGCGAGGACTGCGTCAATGACTTTTTCCGCGCCAGCCTGGATGCAGGCTTGTGCGTTTCTAAGGAAGAGTCCAAGGTCCCGTTGCCCATTGGTGACGGGATAGAGGTTGTTGGCAACAAGATTCTGCCCGTATGCAAAATCGACAATGGCCTTTGCCATGGTCTGGGGATTTTTTGCTGCACCAAGTGAGGTGTATTTGGGCGAGGACTGTATTTGGCGGACAACTTCGTTTTCCAGTGCCTTCTTTGCCAGCTGCGGCACCAGGGCGTTCACTGCCCTGATGTCTTTTGCTCGGAGGGATTCGCCGAATGCCCGTCGTGAACCCAGGACGCTTTCAAAAGCATGCACGCCCAGGTCGCCGTATGTGGCCTTCAATGCGTTGCAGAAGGCATCCATGGTGGCCTGGTTGATTTGCTTTTGGCTTTTTGTGACGGTCCAGCGTCCCAGGCGTCCCAATTCTGGACCATTGTTGCCTTCCATGACAATGTCCCGTGACGAAAAGAAGGAAGTCGCCGCGACGTTGTTAAAAGTATCTAGAGAAACTGGCATAAAGACCTCCTTTGCTTACACGCGTATGGCAAACAATTCGGAAAATGGTGAATCAGAGGGGATTTCGGGCGAGGATGTATCCTCTTCGCCATTAAGCATGGCAGAAAGTTTGCTTTGCCATTCGCTAGTGAATTCCAGTACATTTACCAGCAATTGTGCGAATGTGGCAGGTTCTGCGGGGTTGATGTCATAGACAAGCTGGTATATGAGGTTGCTAGTTGACTTGACAAT
>JAFSTJ010000063.1 GCA_017450525.1 Victivallales bacterium
CATGAAGAAGCATCTCTCGTTCTAAATCGTATGCAAGAAATGCCAGTGCCGCTGGCGAAAGCCAGCGGATAGCCTTTCCAAGAGTTTTGCAATCAGACGCAAGGAGTAAATATCGTGAAAAAACAAATAGTGACAAGATACACGAATCAAGATGAGGAAGACCGCAAGCAAGTCTGCATGGAGCAGCTTGCCCAGGACCGCCAGCAGCTCTTGTTGCAATGGCCGTTCATCGGCGGCATCATCATGCGCATGGAACTCATCCCCGTGCGGGATGACCGCCTGGACACTGCCTGCACGGATGGCGACAGTATCTTCATCGATATCGACTTCTATTCAAAATTGACGAAGGACGAGCGCTTGTTCGTACTTGCTCACGAGGTATGGCACAGCGTTCTCCTGCACTTTGCGCGTCGCCAGAACAGGAACAGCGAACTATTCAACATCGCCACCGACCTGGAGATACACTTCACCTTGGAGGACGAGAACATGCATGAACCATTCGTGCTACCCCATGACAAAACATGGGGTAATCTCTCCGCTGAGGAAATCTACGAGAGGCTACCTGGCTTCCTTAAAAACCAGGCAATGAAAGAACAGTTTTGTCAGGGAAAGACTAAGGTGCGTAGCAAGGACGAAATAGGTGGGCATTCCTTCGGCAACGGTAATACTAGCTTCGACAAACACATCTACAAGGACGATGTAATCCCTGAACCAAATGGACAGGGAACAGGGGACGGCGAGGCTGAAAACGAAGGCAACCCAAATGAAAATACTGGTAAATGCAACCAGAAACAAGATGATAGGCAAGCTAGAAAAGGTAATTCAGACAACGACGGCAAGCAGCCTGAAGACGAAGCCCCCAAGGGCACTGCCTCAAATCTATTCATCATGGACAAGGACTACAATCCCCACGTTAGTTCCGAGGCCGTGGAGCGTTCCCGTTCCCGCACCATCGCCTCCACACAGCAGATGGAAAGAAGACAAGGAACACTGCCAGCGAATATCCAGAGGCTTCTGAACAAGCTCCAGAAACCCTCGCTCCCCTGGCAGGAGATGCTGAAGCAGTTCGTCACATCCTGCTATGGCGGCAAGCGTCGCTGGCTGCCCCCTGCACGGCGCCATGTCTGGCAGGACCTTTACCTGCCCAGCATGAGAGACGAGGCATTGAGGGCGGTGGTCGCTCTGGACACCAGCGAAAGCACACAAGGTGACCTTCCCATATTCTTCGCTGAACTGGTCTCCCTGATGAAGTCCTTCGGCAAATTTGATCTGGACGTCATACAGTGCGATGCGGAGGTTCAGAATGTGGAGCACTACTCGGAGGACAAAGTCCCACCTCCTGACAAGAAATGGAAGGCCAAAGGATTGGGTGGCACTGACTTCCGCCCCGTGTTCAACTATATCCAGAATAAAATGCGGGTAAAGCCAGACCTGCTGCTGTTCTTCACGGACGGCTATGGCGATGCGCCAAAACAGCGCCCCTCATATCCCATGATGTGGGTGCTGACGGAAAACGGCAGGCAACCAGCGGAATGGGGACGGGTGGTTCACTTCAAGAAGAAAGAAAACAATGGCTGAAATCATTAGCAAGATGGACAAGGCACCACACACAGGAGGAAATAACTCGCTGGGTATATTATGAACTACATATTTCTTCGAAACTTTTATTGATCTTGTTGCGTATTATGTTATGAAAGAAGCAAAACATAGACTCGTGCGCGGTCTTGTCGGCAACCGAGTCCTTATTTTGCAAACAACTCTTTTTTCACATCACTTGTCAACCCAAACCAAAAAGGAAAATCACCATGCCAATCAACACAGTAAGAAACTACCTTAATGGGCAGAGCCATGGGCCGAATCAATACGATGTCGGAAGTGTTAGGCCCAATTGGTTCAACTTGTATGAACGCGATAACAATGGCGAGAATATTCATCCCTACCATCTCTATATCCGTTATGACTCAATAGAAAGGTATTTTTACGTTTCAGTGTATTATGGGGGAAGAGCGAATTGGCAGGCTAATTTTGCGAATGCAACGAATCAGCTGGCCAATATTCAACAGTCCATGCAAAATGATGCCCGTTGGGCAAATATCTGCTACGTCCTTAACAATTCTGCCAATTTGGTTCCAGTACAAGCAGGGAGGGATCCAAATAATCCTAGGTATTTCGAATATAAAATCAAGAATCCCAATGACGACCTGCCGCCAACTCAAGCCCAGTTGGACGTAATTAAAAAACTGGTTGATC
>JAFSTJ010000707.1 GCA_017450525.1 Victivallales bacterium
GCTGACAACCTTATCTGGAATAAGTAATCTCTTTGGACCCTGCTCATCCACCGAATACAGCATATACTGCGTAAGAAGGAGCAGCCTTCCATCGGGGGTCTTCTGGAAGGAGTTGCGCAGGGGGAAACCGCCATCGAATATGTCGTGCTTGCCCACGAGGGCCAGTGTTGATGGCGCGAAGATATACATGAAGCGATCATCGGCAGCTGCGTAGATTCGCCCTCTCCAATATGCCAAGGCAATCACGTTGCATCCGCCAGTTTTTGCGCTTCTGAGAATCTTGCCGCTTTCCCAATCCAGGACGAAGACGCTGGGATTCTTGGCCAGAACATGACCGCCGCCAGGAGCATATATGCTGGTGCCACCTGCTAGATTTCCATCGGCCATGAAGTCCATGGAAATGCAGCTTTCGCCTGGCAGCACCTCCTTGATGAGCCTGTTGGCCCCAGTCTCCAGATTGTGTATGCCCAGACCGCCGCCAGTGAGCCCGTAACCCGCGAAGCCACCCATTACGACCTCCTTGCCAGAAGGATGCACGGCAATTGCACGCGGACGTGTCACATCATCCTCCCACTGGCCGAGAATCTTGGGGTTATTCTCCATTGGCTTGACACTGATGCGTTGTGAGCAGGAAACCTCAATGCCTCGCAGGGCAAAAAGAGGCTGGCTTCCTCGCTCTTTGTTCGCTTTGACGCTGAAGTTCACGACAAGACTCTTTGATCCTTCTGGAACGTGGATGGGACCCAGGCTGACCATCTGAAAATCAGACAGCCTTTCGCCGTCAAACACACCGCTTGTCGATTTGTCTGGTGCCTGCACATTGTCCACTCTTGAGAGTTTTCCCGCATTCACTGTGACTGTGCCATACGTTTCATTTCTCATGTATTGGATGTTGACGAAGTTTTCGCCTGCCTTCTCCACGGGGAGCAGCATGACCAGTGAATTGTTGTCGGCATCCGCCGAACCCAAAAGCACATTAGGCGAAGTTAGCACGGAGAAATGGGCACCTCTGCATTTCGTCTTTGCAGCAAGTTCGCCGTAGGACGGTCCAAATGCAATCGCCGCATCATTCGCCACCACCGAATAAGGCTTGTCATACGAGTACTCCCACAAGCGACCGCCAGCGTATTCACAGCCATAGAGCTTGTCTCCATACGCAACCATGTTGCAGAAGTTACCACCGTCAATGATTCTATTGTAGCCTAGGTCAACTATTTTACCAGACGAAATCTCAAACCTGCCGAGATGGTTCGGATGGGCACTGGAAAAATACGGCACGCCCTCTGCGCCAAGTGCCATGCTTGTCAAATCAAGGCCGCCAGAGACATAGTCTATCTTGAACACGTTTTTGCCTCCGTCTGTCCGCTCCACTGTCATCTTCCGTTTCGTGAGGTCGTATTCAAGTACTTTCATGCCGTTGCCGAACTCCTTTAGGTGGGTTCCGTACTTGAGCGTCTTTCGTATGCGTTTTTTCGGGCAAGAGACATTCTCCTCAACCACCTTTCCTCCGAGGCATTTTATTCTGAAGTTCCCGAAGGAAGCATATACAAAGCCGTCCTCGCCTTCCACCACAGAGCCGCTGCCAAGACCTCTGAGGTGCTCTGGGAGCAGTTGAGTTCGTTTGCCACTGACTGGGTCGTAGGCCACAATGTTGGCCTTGGCCGTACCGATGCCGCAATAGACAGCCCCCTCCTTGTCAACAGCAATCATGTTCAGATACTCCTCCCTATCGTCCATGCGGCCCAGGTTTCTGGAGGTGCCCGATGTCGTGTCAACCGCAATCAGCACGGAGTGGGGCACAGAACCAAGATAGACCGTGCAATCGGGAGCTATCCCAGCGCACAACGTGTCGCCATCGCCCTTGCCGACAGTGGTGTATTCCCTTGTGTTCACATCGAATACAAGAATGTCTGACATGCCTATCACATATTTGCCGTTATCCGTTAGAATCGACCCGAATGCTGCCCCCTTCACGCCTTCTGGCATGTAGTACTGCTGTGTTTCCCCTGTGATGGCATCCGTGATAAGGAGATACGGGCGGCCCATATCCAATGGCGTTCCAAGAACAAATGGATGGCCTGTGGCATCCGTAAATGCCACGCTGCTACGTAGTTCGGAGGAATTGATTCCCACGCCGTAATCCTCGCAGGCTATGACCTCGGGATACACGGGTGTCTCCACAAGCATCAAATTCTTCAGGCGAATGTCCATGGGAATGGAGGAAGCCTCACGTCCAAATTGGAAGAGAATTCGCGTGACAACGCTGTCCAACTTTGCATTGACCTGGTCGGCGCAAAGCTCCATTCCATTGTTGCCGCCCTTGCCTGGGGTCATGACATACTTGACAAATCTATCCCCAAGGAATGTTGTCATGGATGGGGAGTACATTGCCTTGAAGGAGCTGACAATGTGTCCATCTTTGGTCATACATTTCACATAGAGTGAATCACCCATCACGAAAGTGCAGTCCATAAACTCCATGGACAGGCTTCGGCTGCCGAATTTGAAGGGTGTCACAGGCAAAGAAAAAGTTAGATATTCAAATCTGTTTGTGTCATTGATGGCGGTTGTATGGAGAACACCATCCACAAGTTTTTTTGACTGTCCAGTCAGATTGGATTCCAGTGTGAACACGTCCTTTGAACCGTCCCAGAGCATGTCGCCCCCGACAGCGGCAAGAGAGGCAAGCGACATAATCGCAAGGGATTTGATTGATGTAAGCATAAAGAATGTTCCTTTCTGCTTTATAGTGAAGCCGTAATGATGCGTTATTTCGATGGTGTGGTCTCAATGATTTCAAGCAATGTGGTGCGAGCCTCCTCAATGACGATGGGAAATTCTGGCTTTTGGAAGGCTGCATGGACACGTTCTGCGAGTTTGCGCGTCTTCTCTGGCGCCAGTTTGGATGCGTGAAGGAGCAATAGATAGTCCTCCAGACCTGCTGCGAAGATGCGCCAGCGGCGGCTGGGGATACGCCGTCCGTTGATGACGTATGTCATACCCACATTATTTGGGCGCTTCGAGGGATCAGGGCGCAGTGTCAGGTGTATAATGCTCCAGAAGGTGATGCCCTTGGCGTCGTCAAGCCAAGCAAGCCACGCTATAAAGCGGTAGCGTTCCAGCGGGTAGTGGGCGAAACTGTCGCAGTCGTAGATGCC
>JAFSTJ010000708.1 GCA_017450525.1 Victivallales bacterium
AGATGCATCAAAAGCAAAACAGACATGCACAATACCAGACACAACACCACTATCGTCGTGGCTACGCGGTACTTGTACAAAACGCGGGACAACTTCATCAGCCATGTATCAGGCTAGGCCTTTACCTCCTGATCGAAATGGAAATGCCTGATATCTTCCGCCAACTCCTTGACCCTTTTATAGCGAACATCTGGTTCCCCATGCCTGGCCTTTTCTATTATGGCTCGCAGTGAAGCAGGTATCTTCTTGCCTGGCAGTATGGAAGTCGAGGGTTCATAGTCCCCACTGTATATTTTCTTGGCTATTTCTTGAGGCGTATCGCCCTGGATCGGGGGACGCAATGTCACCACCTCGTTCAGCATCATGCCCAAAGCAAACACATCCGTCTGCATGTTAGTGACGCCATCCCGCAATGTTTCTGGAGGCATGTAGGAGGGGGTGCCATCCAGGTTTGCCTTTCTGTTGCAGCCATCGGCGGCAGCAATCCCCCAGTCCATCACATAAACCTCGCCATAACGCCCTATCATCACATTGTCAGGCTTGATGTCGCAGTGGATTATGCCCTTGCTATGGCTATAGTCGATTGCATCGCAAATATGAAGGAATATCTCCAGGCGTTCCTGGAGAAGCCGCGTCGTTTGCGTATTGCTCCAATTGTTCTTCTGGTGTTCTTCCAACGTACGGGCAAGATATTCTTTCAAGGTAATGCCATTGATAAGCTGCATTGCCATGTGGAGCCCGTCAGATGAATCGGTATCCAGACTGAACACAGTAACAATTGAGGGATGGTCCAGCTGCGCGTTCAGTTTCGCTTCTGTAAGGAATTTCCGCACTATGTCTGGATGCTCTAGCAGCTCTTCCTTAAGGGATTTGACAACCGCCTTTCTACCCAGCACATTGTCTTCCACCATGAAGATGCGCCCATATCCTCCAGTAGCCATCAACTTGATGCGCTTGTAGCGCTTGTCGGTATATTCCAGTTTGCGCCTGAATTCCATGGAGGAATCCACAGTGAACATAACAGGCTGCGTCGAAACATCACTGTCCTTGATGAGTTTACGCGCACCTTTTGGGGCGAAGTTGGTGGAGGTGCTGGTAGTATCGCCTGAAGGTGTTATTACTTGCGTAAACTGGATGTTTTTATTTGTGGTTTCCGACATTGTTTATGTTCAATGCAGTTATAAAATGAAAAAATTTTTGGCAAATTTATATCCAGTTCAACATTTTTCAAGCATATAAATAAAATGTGCGCGGTTGTCCCGCGCGGTTGTTTCGCGCGGCCATTTGGCCGCGCGTATAGCTCCATGGAAACCTAAGCCAAGTCGTTGTAAGACAGCCCTAGGCTGTTTTGCCTGTCTGGGTCACAGCCCAGCTCTATCAGCGCCTTTCCCAGAGCATCAGGCTCGTGGCTTCCTACGGATGCTGCCAATGGGGTGAAGCGCTTATGCTGGTACAGCGTGTACCACAATGCATCGTGCCCGAAGGCGTCAATGGTATTTTTAACTAGACCAGGATTGTCCTTTTCTAGCATGATGACAAACGGCACGGACGCGTCATTGTTCCAATTTGCACAGACAAACAACAGCAGCTTTCTGGGAGAAAAATTCCTGCAGAACGTCTTGTTGCCGTCGTTATATAGATACGTTGCAATCTTGCATGCACCCAATGCCATCGTCGCCCTTGCATATTTTACAAGCAGTTCCTCTCCACGTATTGACAACGGCATCATCAAGGCGGAAGGCGAATCATTCTCAATGGCCGCCAGCGCCTGCTTGTCCTCATCTGTCTTGAACTGATTACGAATGTCCCCGCCGAAGAAATGCGGATCTGAGCAAATCAAATCCTCCCACCCATCGTGCTTCGTCAAACACAGCCAACGGCGCACGGCATGATGCTCATACAATGCGGGAGGTATTTTCCAGACTTTGCCTTCCTTGTAGTACGGGAATATATAGTTTTCCATCAACAGTGTACGCCACAGCTGTACACGCGTGATTTTCGGCACACTGTCATCCTGCAATGCCTCCGCTATGGCAAGTTCCTTCTTCCCACAGGGAAACTTGTTCGTAAGCGGTATGCACGGCAGCCTCAGGAGAAAGAGCGAAAGTACGGAAAGGTATTCCTCTGGCCACTGGCGGAGCACATCCAAATCCAATACGGCCTGGCTGTTGGCACTCATGGCTCCCAACAGTTCAAGATATGCAGGCTTTTCGTGCATGCTTTCCAGCAAGGCGGCAATATCTGCCACCGGAGCCTTGAGCATCACCATCCTGTTGAATTCCTCGACAATTTTATCTATCGTGTCCATAACACTAGTTCTCCTTATCAATTTCAAAGGGACACTGCATTCCCCAAGGCACACTTATTTGCCCGCCAGAAGTCACCATCCACAGCATCGGATAAGCTGGTGCATGTTCTGGATAGCTGCCAAATCCATCTGTCAGGTATATCAGCAAATTCGGCGTAAGCTTCAATTTCTCCTCCACGTAGTCGAAGACAGGCCTGAAATCCGTGCCGCCACCGCCTTTTGCAAACCATTCGTAGTCTGGCAGCAATGGTGTCATGTCATCAAATACATCTACCTTCTGCACTTCAGCATCGCATTGGATAACTGTCAGCTGGTAGGAGCCAAAGGAATTCAGCAATCCTCCAAGCTCGCCAAAGAAGCAAGGCAGCTCCTCTACGGTACTTCCGCTGGTATCAACCGCCACCACTGCATTGAGGCGGCTTTCCCTCGAACTCTGCATATAAAGCCCCTGCCAGACATGGCGCCTGCTAGGTGGCAACCATTGACGGCTGCCACCATAACAACTGGTGACAAACTGCGACAGCAGTTCCCGCCAGTTGATCTTTGGCTCCAGCACCTTTTTCACAATCATATTTACGCCATCAGGCAGCGTTCCATGTGTCCTTTCATATTGTTGCACTGCGGACGTCAGTCTCTCGCGGCAGCGTTCTGCAGCGCCTGGCTTGATTCCTGGCAAATAATCAGGATCTATCCCTTTGCCATTATTGACTATCACATCATTGTTTTTATTATCATTGTCCAGATGTCTATCAAAGCCCCCCTCCCCCCGCACATTGCGTATATTCTTCGATTCCTGGCCATTGTCATTTTTCCAACTTGGCAACAATGTGTAGATTTCCTCTGCTGAAAGCCCATTCCATTCTGGATTATGAGGCAGAACAAAAGGGGCCTTGAGCCCCTCTCTGGTCAAAATGAAATGTATCTCCAAATCAGCGGCGCAATTGAATAGTTGATGATCACGGTTCTGGCGGCGCGCAAAATGAAGCAATGCGCAATGCCAGGCCTCGTGCGCAATGACAAACTGCCTTTCCTCTGGATTCAACTTTGAATAGAATTCAATGTCCACGTAGATGTTATCCCCATCTGTGGCAGCGGTATCAAGCCTGCAATCTAACACGGGCACCAGCTCCAGACGCATGATGAGCGAGCCAATAAAGGGCATCTTCATCAGCAAATGGTGCCTGTCAATGGCCAGCAGCTCAGAGGCCTTGGCCTTGAGGCTCTCAAGGGAATTCTGGCTGTCATTTGTCTTGCCTGCTTTCACGAAACACTCCTCAAAATTCGATGTGCTTCCTCAATTCATTGCCATGCTTCTCCGTCCATGCCTTGAATGAAGGATGAATGAACATCTTTTCCATCTTGGCATTGTCAAGCTTACCTTCTTTGCCTGAAATGGCGTCAATCATCGCCATAGAGGCAAAGTCGCTGGGCAATTTCATGCAAATGCGGTAGAAGCCATCAAGCATAATATTCTCCTCCCTCTCGCCCCTGCCAGTCCAAAGATAGTATCCCATGGCAGAAACCAGGGCATAGCGGGCATCAGAGCGTTCTGGTATCTTGACTGGCACGCTAGCATCTGTCATCATCTTCTTCACATCCTGAAGCGATTGAGACATCTTCATAGCCTCCATGAATTCCACGCCTGCACGATTGCCCACCAGGCCATACACCATCTTGCGTATCATGTTCTCATTCTCGCCCACCATGACATCCAGCATACGGCTCACACGCTCCCACGCACGGGGAGAAGGCCAGCCTCGCTCCAGATTCTCACCCTTCTGGCGGAAAAGCACCTCAGGACGAAAACGAATGAAACCCATGACTTCAGGACGGATGTTGTTAATCCTCGCCCAGTCAATCCAGCTCTCCACATCTTCGCCAAGTTCTACGTGCATGAAGCGGTTCGCCAACGCCGATGACATTGTGGCGGCTACGGCCCTGTCTTCCGTACGGTTGCCTGCTGCGCAGATGTACCATCCGTCTGGCACATGGTACAATTCTCCAAGGCGACGGTCCAATATGAACTCGTATGCTGCGACCTGCAATGACCTGTCCGCCGCAGTGATTTCATCGAAAAGAATTACGCCACGTGAAGTAGGATCTCTGGGCCAGTCACTAGAAACAAGCCACTTCACACCGTCCTCACCAGGCACGGGCAGACCGCGTATGTCAACGGGCT
>JAFSTJ010000709.1 GCA_017450525.1 Victivallales bacterium
TCCGCGACATACTTGTTCAAAATGGCAGGAGATTCATCGGTTGAGCCATCATCCACACAGATGCATTCCCAATCCGTGAATGTCTGCGCACGGACTGAGGCAAGGCATTCGTGGAGATATTTCTCCACGTTATAGACTGGCATGATGATGGAGACTTTCAGCATATAGATTTCATGCGTGACCTTAGCCAGCAGATGGGGGATATCAAATAACTCTGATAGAACTGCGAAAACATTTCTTCATTTCCAAAGAGGATGGTCTTTAACTTGGAATTCGCACTAATAGCACAAATTGAAAAATGGCATACAAAAAACCACACAAAAGTTAGCAAAAGACGTGTCCATGAAGGTAGCAGAGCCAAGGAAGGCAAATAATGGACAAATAATTCAAAGGGGCGTTCATGTATAATATAAATACCCAATGTCGTAGTCCCAAATGTTGCCAATCTTGCCATTGGCGGAAACAAGTGAACCAAATGTTCCACTATGGAAAGAAGGCTAATTGTTCCCAACATCCCTAGACAAGTTCTAAACAGCAACCGTGGGAACCCCCAATCGTGTAGGAATAGATATGGCCACGCCATAGGCGACTTCCAAGTACTCAGAACAATCATGTTACACAGCCCCTCATGCAGAATCACTGACAGAAAGAAAACGAGGCATAAAATTTCTGCCACGCGATTTTTCCACAGTTGGTACTTTCGCAATATCATCAGTCCAAAAACAAAATATGGAAACATATGGACTATCTGATCTCCCCCCACATAAGATAAACACCAACGAAATCTCCCTGGGAAAAAAAGTAGTGCCAAGTACGACATAGCAAACAATATCCATCGCAACAAATCTTTTCGGCCTAATCGAAAGATGATTGCAGATAAAAGGTACAATGCGCCCAATGTTCGTAGAAACCATCTGCTACGGTAGATGCCAAGGAACAATGACCAAGTAGCACCTAACCCTCTAAAAGAAGGCATACAAATAAGAAGTTCAATTACAACAAATATGATGGCAAATGTTGCTCTTGGCTGTGCGAATAATGAAACTCGTGCCAGGATTTTACTCCAAGTTCCATTTTGGAATGTTGAAAGGGCAAAGTAACCACTCAAAGCAAAGAATGCTGGCATGTTGACGGCATGCTTTGCCCTCCACACGAAGTTCTCTAGAAAAGACCCCGAAGATTGTACAAGCCCTGTGGACTGTAGATGCCCCCAAACAACCCATGCAATAAGAAAGAACTTTAGTACATCAAAAGACGGATTTCTTTGCTTTTCTTTAGTATTGATAGAATTCATTCGGAAGCTTTATATTGGTGCCTTTTATTGAGTTACACTACTATGTTATTTTAGAAAATAAAAAGATCTATAATACGTTTTTATGAACATTTATCCTTTATCTTTCTTACTTAGTTGCTTGTGGTAAATGGGAATTTTAAAAATATAATAATTTATCTCAGAAAAATCTTCATTGTATTTTATCTGGAAAAGCGGGATGTCTAGTCGAAATGAAAAGCCACGATTTCCCTCACGAGAAGATTTGAACAATCCTCCTATATGTCTTGCATTTTCCGGTAATGGACGATGCGAAAGTGAGAGTCTATTCCTAATTTCAGGGAACGCGGAGAACAAACGTGCAATTGCCATGTCATTTCCACCAACTTGATTATCTGTCCACAATGCATGTTCCTGCGTTCCTTGAAGAATTTTTAAATAATAACCTTTACAAGATACACCTTCAATCTTTGTTCCATTTATAACAGCCATTGCCCAAAACCAAAGATCATCTTGATTAGGGCAAATACTTTGTGCTAACTTCATGTCAAAAACACGCTCATCAAGACAATGTGGAGGATACAATGTTGGGCTTCCCCCAAGCAAATAATTATCTGTTGATGCCTTGGCAGAACATTGCCCATTTTTCCAAGTTGAGAGCCAATTTAGAAAAGGCTGAATAACTCCTCCCTTGGCGGTTATGATTCGCACCCACATTGAAAGAATAGTATTAGGTACCGTTTGTTGTGCTTGCAAAAGACGTTCTAATGTGTCAGGGGGATAAAGAATATCGTCATCAGCAGTAACTATAACGTTATCGGGGTATTTTCGTAAAGAAGGAATAAGTTTTTTGTAGGAACGGATGTTTTTACACCAGTCGATTTCAAAAATTGTCTCACGGGTCAACGCTACTAATTCACCAGGAAGCGATTTCTCGCGTTCGGGGAATTCCTCTTCTGCAAGCCAGAGAACAATCTTCCAAGGCTGAATTGTTTGTGAGAGAAGTGACTTGATAACCTTATCAACCGTTTTGATACGTGGTGGATAGGATGTAAGAGATATAATGACACTTTGTGCTTGTGTATTCATTTTAAGTATATATCTTTATCATTGACCATGAATGAAGTATTCTTGATTGAGTGTAAAACTCAATAAAACAAAATTATAAAGCACCTTATGGAAAAAAGTTATTTTACAGCTTTTACCAAGGCGACTTCAAGCCAGTTCCTTGATTTCGCTCTCCAGCTATTAAGCCATTCATAGTCAAATGTTACCTTTTCGCCCCTCTCAATGGATGCCAGTGCCTCGTCTATGCCGTTGGAAAAAAGAGGACCGTCAATGTGCGAGGCAAACTCACCAATTCGAGAGAAAATAGTTGACCGTTCGGCATTTGTCGGATTTAAGATTCGTATGTCACAATTGTTCCTCATGGCAAACATAAGTCCGTGGAAAGAATCCGTCACCATCCATCTTGCTTCCCGTAAGGTAGCAAGAAATTCGCGTGGTCCCGCGTCACCTCGAATTTCTGCATGAGAAGTCATCTGTCTCCATAAATATGCAAACCACTGAACTGCCTTTTTCGGAGAAATTGGAAATGGCGGAGATGGAAAACGTTGAGTAATCCCTTCTCTGACAAAAACACGCACTTTCAAACCACGCTTCCGAGCAAAAGTTTCTAATTTAGATACATTTGACAACAGTTCAGATGGAGAATGAGTAAGCAGATATGCCACAAGTAACTTCCCATCAGTCTTCCGTCTCGGCGAACCGAAGTCAGGCAACAACGATGGATCTACGACATGGGAAGCTTTGAAGCCAAGCAAACTGCAGATTTGAACACCCTCGGATTCACGACAGCTAATTGCAGAAAACTTGGCAAGGCCTTTACGATAACGGCTGTGAATGTCATCTCCCTCAAACGGACCTTCTCCAATCTGCTCAGGGAGTTCTTTCATGCCGAACGATGCTGAGTACGCAATAGCGGGGATAACAGGGGCTTCCTCCAATAAAAACGGCGCAGGATTTCCCCAATCGCCACAGTGCCACACCATGTCGCTTCCGACAACAATCAAATCAAGATTTAGATTCGACGGCGCATCGTTCCAAGTTCGCAGTTTCCATGGCATGATTGAAAGCTTATTCGCACGGAATCGTTGCGTTCGATGATATCGAAGCCATATTCTGAAATCCCCCAGACCAAATGCACTTCTAATGGCAAATTTAAGCCACTGCCTCTTCCCCCACATTGGATATGGTCCATCAATGGTACTGTCAAACCAAGGCGTAGAACGGCGAAAAACCGATACGGAGTGCCCCATGGCCTCAAGCGTCTGCTTGAGCGCCAGGCATTGCAGTATTCCACCGTAGTTCAAGGATGGCTGAAACGTCAGTATGCCGATTTTCATAGCTATCCAAGATTAGCTATCTTTGCGACTATCAGACTGACGCTCCAACGATAGACGTAGTTGGATGTCGCGAAGTGTCATTAAATATGAAATACTTTTTTCGCCAGACTACGAAGCTTTCGCACGGCACGTATGGGCAGACTGTTGAACAACGCTGGATATCTTGCTTTTAGGTAGAGTTCCCTTTCAGATGGTGAAAAGGCGGAAAGAGGAGCCCTCGTTTTTGTCAGCCTGTCCATAGTGGCTTGTCGTCCTGGATCCTGCCACTTGTAATGTGGATGCTCCTTGAACTCTGCCAATTCCCGTGAAAGGCCATCCTCAAGTGAAACGAAGGAGTCCTGCTTGATTCCTGTGACACGCAGCACCTTGGAGTTGTCCATTACGCGGTTGAACATCCTGTCGTACATGATTTGATACTTGTTTGGTCCCCAGATGTATTCTTCAACGGTGCATGGAAAAACACGAAGCCCTATCGCACGTCCATATATTTCCGCGACTTCTCTCCACGTATGGTGTTCCGCCGTGGCGCAGTTGAAATCCTCTCCAAGGGCAAGCGGGTTACCTGTCAGGCCTGCAATCATCCGTGCCACATCGCCGCCCCATGTCATCGTGGTCTGGTGGTCCAGCATTTGACGAGGCATGATGACGGGAAGATTGTGCAAAGCCCGCCAACATATGATGGGGGCTTCTAGAACCCCAAACTGGAAGCGCTCCTTGGAGTAGGTTATTGCAGGACGGACAATCGTCCAGTTATGCTTGCCAGAACTGCGCAGCGCATCTTCTTGCCTCGCTTTTGTCAACGCATACTCGTCGGTCTTCAGGTATGTCTCGTCTTCAATCACGTCAAGGAGCCGAGGGGAATCTTCCACAATGGGCTCTGCCTCGGCGAAAACGCGGTATGAAGAAATGAATACATATTGTGGAGACATCGAAAGCAGAGTCTGGACACGCCGCCTGAATGACTCCGTATAGTAGATCATGAAATCCACCATCGCGTCGGGCTTCGTCTCGGCGACGATGCGCTTCAGAAAATCCAAATCGTGAGCATTGCCTTGGAGAAATCGAATCCCTTTCTCGTCTCGGTGCTCGGCTCTTGTCGTGACAAACACGTTGTCACCACGTTCCACAAGAATCTGGCGCAGATATACCCCCATTGCGCCTGTCCCTCCCATGAGCAGGATGTTCGCCATTACTTCACAAGCTCCTTGATGGCATTCTTGACCCGCTGCGGGACGGCAGACTTGAGCATTCCTGCAAGGGTACGCTGCTCTGGTGGTGCAGGGGGTTGAATCTCGATGCCCTTAACCTCCTCCAACGCATCTGACTCGGCCTTCTGGTTTGTGAAACACTCGAAGAGAACTGACCTGTCCCCGTCAGATGAGAGGAACTCGTCGCGGACAGCGAGGAACTCCTCCTTGTTGGATGCAGAGAGATAAAGGAACCCCAAATCCTCGGCATAGTGCTTCACCAATGTTCTGGAACCGTTGCCGAAATGGTGTCCTGCGGCCAGATAATCAAGTGTCTGCTCCCCGAACTGCGAGGCAGGATGTGCGGACAGTGTGAACTCCGCGCCGCACCCGTTGTTAACGACCAGGATGCGAAGATTTTTGCCGATATGCCGATTTCCAAGGGCATTCAAATCATAGAAGAATGCCAAATCGCCGAAGACACCGAAAAACAGTTTCTGGGGAGAAGCGAGAGAGGCTCCAATTAGTGTGGAAATGCAACCGTCAATGCCGAACCCGCCGACATTGCTTGCCGATGTCACTCCTTCAGGGAGCGGGAACATGTTCCAGGACCTCAGGCTGTTGAGTATGCCAAGATGAATCTCCGAACCTTTTGGAAGTCTGTCGTGCAACTGCGAGGCAATCCAGATGTTGCTGAACGGAAGCTCGGGAAGCCTCTTCTGGAGACCGTCCGCAGCTTCATTCCACAGTGCCGCATATTCAAGAGGGCGTTCTAGCCCATCCGCATAATGTTGGAAGAACACTGCTTCAGGCATCTCGAACACATACGTGAGCTTGTGGAACAAGTCTCGCACCTCGCCGTCCTCCGAAACACGCCAGATATGTTTCGCCCTGCCTGCAATGCCCATGGCCGAATAGTCTCCAGGCACCTCTCCAATCTGAATGACAAGGTCGGGAATCAATTTTTGAAAAAACGCATTCGCCGCCCAGTCGCGCTGATGTATGAGCAATCTGGAGCCGACAACGCCATGCCCGAAGTATGTCGAACTGGTCCTGTCCGTCAGCACCACGGCGTTGTGCGCCTTGACAAACCTTTCCATGACTGAAATTTCATCATGGCTGAACCGCTTATGGCATGTCGCCCAAACGGCTATCTTCCAATTAGGCTCAATTATAGGCCAATCCGCCTGAAAAGGAGACACGCGGCGAATGACTCGGATTTCAGGGAGCGTTTCAGTGTTGAATGTGAATGTGCGTTCTGTTTCGAGGTTGATGTGGACAGGTCCGCCCCCATGGCGGAAAAGCTCCAATAATGCCTTGTTGATATTGGAGACACAATCCTCGACATCCTGTTTGGTATGGGGAACGGGACATGAGAGAGAAAAAACTACCGCGTCCTTGGGCGGATTAGACCGGTCAAGCATCTGGGGTATCAGATTTCCTGCGTCATTCAAGTGGTGGATTGATGTCAGTGCTAAAATCGGTAACTTCCTGTAATAGGCCTCGGTCAACGCAGGAAAGTAATTTCGACTCGCCGTTGCACCTGTACAGCTGAGAACGACAGGTTCTCCGTTTTCCGCAGCCATTCCCACGGCCATGTAGGCCGAATGACGCTCATCGATTCCAGAAAAAACTTGGAACCATGAATCGTTCTGAACACTGCCAACGAATGGAAGATTTGTCGTTCCTGGATTCGCGACAATCTTACGAATGCCATGGGCTTTCAGAAGCGCAATGACAATCTGCGCGTTCTTTTCATCGGTGTAGTGGTGTTGTTCTATTGTCATGTATCACATCCGAAACTTCCAATTGTGTTCGCAAAGAACCGCCTTTCCCGTCATTTGCTGACTAATCATTCGCCCTGTGCCGTAGAAATCATCGTCAAGCACGTTGAACTTTGTGGCGTATTCAATCCAATCAGCCAAATGATCATCCACCATGCAGTGAACGCCGAACAAATATTCTCCAGGTGATAGTGTCAGCTTTGGAATCACAAGGTCCACCTCGTGATTGCCTTTGCTGATAGGAAAACGCTCCATTGTTACAAGAGAAGGAATAGAAAAAATCCTACCCCCATACAAGTCGCTTACGCCAACGGACATAGAACAATGCGAACAGTCTTTTGATGCCGTGTAGGAAATGCGAGCAATCATCGGTTTCCCACAATGAGGGTCTTCCTCCTCGCCTGCATCATTGAGGAACCGAATGTCCGTGAAACGGACTTCGCCTGTACACTTCGCACTGCGCGGCATAGAGGAAATGTCCTTGTCTTCTTCTCCTAGAGTGGATGACTGCATGTAGAAGGAGATGCCCGAATCTACATCCCCTTGAAATGCAATCTTTCCATTTTCCAAAACAACGGAAGATGTGCACAGATTCCTCACCGACCGCATATTGTGGCTGACGAACAGCACGGTTCGTCCACCGCCGTGTGCGACGTCCTGCATCTTGCCGATGGCCTTTTTCTGGAACTCGGCATCTCCGACGGCGAGGACTTCATCGACTACGAGGATGTCTGGTTCAAGATGCGCGGCGATGGCGAAGCCCAGACGCACCTTCATGCCGCTGGAATAGCGCTTGACAGGCGTGTCGATATAGCGTTCACAGCCGCTGAAATCCACAATCTCGTCGAGTTTCTTGTCAATCTCCGCCTTTCGCATCCCCATGATGGAACCGTTCATGTAGATGTTTTCGCGCCCCGTCATCTCGGGATGGAAGCCAGTGCCGACCTCCAGAAGCGACGCGATGCGCCCACGTGCGCGAATCGTCCCTGTCGTCGGTGACGTCACGCGTGAAAGAAGCTTAAGCAGAGTCGATTTGCCCGCGCCGTTGCGTCCGATGATGCCGACGAAATCCCCCTGCTCCACTTTGAAATCGATGTCCCGCAAGGCCCAAACATACTCGCTGGAGCCTTTGGAAGTGCGGTCGTTGGTTTCGCCGATTTTTAGGTAGGGATCTTCTCGGCGCAGAATTTTCGTCTGCCAGAAACGGTTGAGATCGTGGATCAATGTCCCTGTCGAAACCAGTCCCAGGCGATATTGCTTGGAGACGTTGTTGAACTCAATTGCTATCATGGTAAATGCACCTTATACCGTATCGATGAACGAGCGCTGGACACGGTTGAATACGACGATGCCCACCGCAAGCAGAATACAGATGAATCCAGCTGAATACGCCAAAGCCCCCCATGAAAGCGTCCCAGCCCCGAGAACTCCGTATTTGAAGGCCTCAAGAATGCCTGTCAAAGGGTTGATCTGCATCATCAGCTTGATTTTGGGGTTGGAAATGGTGCTGACTGGATAAATGACAGGAGTGGCGTACATCCATAGATGGACGAAGAAGGAAAGGAGAAACGACAGATCCCTGTATTTCGTCGTGAACGAGCTGAAAACTATGCCGAACCCAAGGGCGAGTCCTGCAAGCATCGCGACCAGGACAGGCAACATAAGCGCATACATGTTGGGGCGCACGGGAGAACCCACATAAAACACAATATACAGATAAATGATGACAAAAAGCACAAATTGGATTGCAAACTTTACCA
>JAFSTJ010000710.1 GCA_017450525.1 Victivallales bacterium
GAACTTCTCCCCCCCGAAATCAGGATTCCCGTGCAAATCAACTATGAATCCTCCAGCGAGCGCAAGGGCATCTTCGGCTATGGCTGGCGTTCCCCCCAACTGGAAAGCAGGGCCTACTTCGCAAAAGGCGGTGTGCGCTGGACGACGCCCTGGAACCAGCAGCCCTTACGCCACCTACGACTACCACGTCGACGGGCAACTGGCTTCGGCCAAATATGCGGACAGGCAGGAACGTTTCCTATGGGACGGGCTTGCCCTTGTCCGCCGCAACGGCAACTCCTACGTCAACGAGCCGCATCCCGGCGGCGGCGCCCCCGTGCTATCCAGAACGGAAGGCGTGATGCTCAACGACATGCTCGGCACGACGCTCGGTACAGCGAACGAGGGGAACGCCAGAATGTCCGGCATCACCGCCTTCGGCGAGACAAACGACAACGCCGCGCTCTTCACCGGCAAGCCAATGGTGGACGGCCTCGGATATGCATTTCTCTTCCGAAACTACCGGCCACAAAACGGGAAGTGGCTTACGGCAGACCTGATTGGATATCCCGATGGGTGGAACAATCTGGCGTATTGTACAAACTGCCCGTGCATGTTAGTTGACACAAATGGTTGTTTTATTAGCTTCGGTTTTGCCGCCATTGGTGCAGCGTTAAGTAGTGCAGGATACGTTGCTTCAAGTCTATTAACTGAAAATGAAATTACTACTTCAGGACTCATAGGTGCCGCTGCAGGTGGATTTACAGCAGGAGCAATTATGGGGGCTTTTACGACATTAGATCCCTCAGCAGGAGTAGTCGCCACAGGTATTATGGGGGCTATTTCAGCTGCCGGTGGAAAAGTTGTAAATAATATAGTATCAAATTTTAGCTTTCAAGAGGTAACAGATGGTGTTGCAACAGCCGCTATTATTGGTGGTATTGGTGCGGGCATTGGCAGTGCACTCAATTTGGAGGGACTAGTGAATCATGCGGCCTCCTTTGCTACTGGTGTCGTTACCGATTTAGTTGATTATGTATATAACACTATCAACAATGCCTTGGATTTTTTAGATGAAACTCAACAAAATCGATTTAATGATGTTTTGGGAATGATCTCCCAATTCATTGTCCCGTCCTTAATGGCAGATGACGTTGTTTTTGATTATTCTTTACATATGTTAGAGTAATTTTTGTCTGTTTTATATAAGGATGCACTAGTTTTGAAACTACATCAAGAAAAAATGGATAACAAAGAGATGGATAATGGAATTAACAAAAAACATTTAAAATATTACGCGATTAAGTATTTATTATTCTATCTTATATTTTCTGTATTATCATTTTTTGCTTTTTTAATTATTATTTTGATAAGATATATTTATGAATTTTTTTTGTTGCACTATATTGCGTTGTTTATTCATAACTACTTTAATTATCCAAGAACGGTGGCTATTGCAATTAGCGTAATGGCTTATTTTTTACTTTTTGCACTAATATTTATGTCATACAAGATTTCCATGAAGTTTGTCCATAAAATAATACAAAAAGAGCAGTAAGGTAATGTGTTCTCTTGTTGATTTTAGCAAATGTAGCAATAGGAGCTCATATTATTATTTAGAGCTGAACCCAAAATTGGACTCAGCTCTGATGTACTGAGGTGAAAATAGATGACATATGAATCGTTTATGCGTTTGTTTCACAGTCTGCTTTTCAATTCTAACATCTTTGGGGGCAGAACTTTCCATAACCACTTCGGCTTCTAATAATCAGTTAGCGGTCCTTCAGTATCGCATTCCGAAGAACTATGCACAGGATATCCAGTACAATGTTCTCGTTTTCTTCGGGGGCCGCAACACGAATGGGAAGGCTGAGGCCTCGGGCGACAATGGCTGGGGAAAATGGTGCGATGAAAACAACGTCTTCATCCTTGCGCCGGGATTCAAGGACAACGACTACTGGGAGCCGGGAAAATGGTCAGGACAGGCGCTGCTGGATGCCTTGTTGGAACTGAAGAAGAACTACAATGTGGACACGGAGCACTTGCTGTACTACGGATATTCTGCGGGGAGCCAGGCAAGCAACCTGTTCGCGGCGTGGCGGCCAGACCTTTGCATTGCCTGGGTTTCCCATGCCTGTGGATATTTCCACAAGCCCACGGAGGCGATGAAGAACACTCCAGGGCTTGTGACCTGCGGCGACGCGGATGCGGCGCGTTATGTCATCAGCAGGAGATTTGTACGTGACTATCGTTCAATGGGCGTGGAGATACTCTGGAAGACCCTGCCGAACCACCGCCACGAAGTGCCGATGACCTCGCTGGAACTGGCGCGAACCTTCCCGGAATACCATCTCAAGAGACATCGGCTGGGAGGCAATGCTGCCAATGCTACAGTAGAAACAGTTTCCTATCCGTTTGTCGGCAATGACCTTACAGGCGACTACTATCCTGCCAATTCACCCAAAGTCCAGGCGATTCAAGAGGAGGAACGCGTCAAGCTTCCTGACAGGAAAATAGCCGAGGCATGGAAGAAGGCGGCGGAATGAAGTTTTTGTTGCTTTACATAGTTTTCTTATGGTTGCCAATGACATTTGCCGACAGCTTCAGGCTTGACGGTGTGGTCTTCCACTATCGACTTCCCAAAAAACTTGCAGATGATTCACGGATACTTGTGCTGTTTGGAGGGCGCAACAGCAGTGGCTTCAGGACACTTCGATTGTTTCGCTTTGACGACTTGGCGGACAGGCATCACCTTGTCCTGCTCTCACCCTCCTTCAATGGCAACGACTATTGGGAACCAGCCAATGGGACGGGAAAACTACTGAAACGCGCAATCGCCTTTTTGGAGAAGAAGCACCACCTTTCATCCAAGCCAGTGTATATGTATGGCTATTCGGCTGGAGGACAATGCGCAGCGCATTTTGCTGCGTGGATGCCCGACAGGACGGCGGCCTGGGGAGCGCATGGATGCGGCTATTATCCTGATATTCCAGAATCCTCCCGATGCCGTCCGGCATTGATAACATGCGGAATGGAAGACAGCATACGGTTTGTCATCAGCAGGCAGTTTGTCTATGGCTATCGTGAAAAGGGAGCGGAAGTCCTGTGGAAGCCTGGCGGAGGCGGGCACGAATTGGACAGCCTTTCGCTGAAACTTGCCGAAGCGTGGTTCGAGGCGTTGCTGAATGCAGACACCGCCAAGGCGTATGGCGAGGATGACACGAAACACATCAGGCAAAGGGCGGAAGACATACAGCCGATGTTCCGCAATCCGCTTGCAAACGACAGAATAAAGGAACTGTGGCTGGAATGATGGTGTTCACCGTCAATGGCATCGTAAGACAGGCGTTTGGCTTCAGCAACCCCAACCACGCCGCCGCACTCATCTGCGCCCTGATTCCATTGTGCTGGGGCTGGAAGAAATACGCACAGTTTGGCTATGCGCTTTCCATTCTGCTGATTGTGCCACTTGCTATGACGTTTTCACGCACGGGAGCGATTGTTCTTGTATTCGAGTTCGTGGCCTATCTTCTGTTGTCACACAGAAACTTATGGAAGAGATTCTGGCTATTTGCAATCGTGGGCAGTCTTGTCTTTGCCCTTGTCGGAATCCACTCTCGTTTCGCCTTGGACAAGGCTGTCTCGAATCGCCCGCAGATATGGCTGGCTGGACTGAAGCTGGCGGCGGCCAATCCGCTTGGAGTGGGTCTTGGCAGCTCGGGGAAAATTGCCTCCGCGTTTCTCCTGGACGGAATCAACGTGCGCACGCTTGTCAACTCCCATCTGACACTGCTTTGCGAATTGGGCATTCCTGCAGCGTTCTTCTGGTTCCTCTTTCTATTTCACGCACTCGTCAATGGCTGCGGGAGAATGCCAGCAGTGTGGTGTTCCTTCGCAGGAATGTGCCTCTCGGCGTTCTCCTCCAGCGTGTTTGACTGGCCAGTTCTTCTTGACTTTCAGGAACATGGTGGACTCTCCGTTTCCAACCTCGTCCTGTCGTGGCTGACATTGGGGCTTTTTGTGGTCTCGGGAGTGATGCTTTGCCTTGGCGGAATCAGGTGCAGGAAAGTGATGCTTTGCACGATGTCGTCCCTGATGCTTAGCTGTTTCGTATTTGTTTTCTACAGCAGCGAGACTCCTCAAATCAAAGACGGCTTTATTGTCCTGAATCGCCGCGAAAAAGACAA
>JAFSTJ010000711.1 GCA_017450525.1 Victivallales bacterium
AAAGTTCTTGATGCTCGCACCACGAACAATGCAAGCCTTGATTCTTCCAATACAGCCCTTGCCTGATGGCAGAGGCAACAGTTTGCATAGTCTCGTATGCCTTCACAAAGTCAGGCATGCTTCTTTCAGAGTTCAGCCAAAGAACCTTTTTCTCCTTTGACCTCACCAGATAGAGCAATGCCACTGGCATTTCGATGTGAAAGCCAAACTTGCAGGCAAGCAGATACGCATAGACTGTAAGCTCTAAAGCTCGGTTGGCCTGTTCCATATTGGGTGACTTCGCAGATGTCTTAATGTCTATGATTCTCGTCACGTCTTTTGCGGGCGAGTCGATGATATCGGCATACCCGCGAAGCAGGATGGTTTCGTCAATTTCTTCCGTCATCGGATTCACGAGAGGATGCTCAAAATACGTTTCCATCTGATACGTGTTGAGCGTTCCGATTTTTTGCAGAAATTCGCTAGCCTCAGCCAAAATGCTCTCCTGCGCTTTTTTATAGGCGTTGGCATCTGGGTATTCTGTTGTTTCCCAGACAATGCCTGCCCAAAATTCGGCAGATGACACTTTGGCTATGTCAGGAATGTTCTTTCCGTAGACAAGGGAATTTTCCACGATATGGTGTAGGGCTGAGCCTTCCACCAATGCCACTGGAGTACGCTCACAGCGTATGTTTTCTACGTAGGTGAGCCGATACTTCTCTGGACACTGGCAATATGTGTTTAGGCGGGATTTGGACAACAAGAGGGGTTCCATGAAATCCTCCGTAGAGGTGGTGACGGAGGATGCCCCCGCCACCACCAGAATTGATGGTAAACGGGGAATGCGTTTCCTATGCGGCAAAACGCATTTTACGGCGTGGAATGGTTTCCAGTAGGGAATCAATCCCCACGAGAAGTTCTGTCATTTGGTTATGCAGAATTTCCTTAACCTGCCTATTGCTTCTTATCACATAGGTATTGGTGCCAGAGATAATTCCACGACATTGTTCCACTAGCTTTGAAAGCTGCTCGTCCTCAAAGAGATTTCTGTCTGCAAAGGCGTCAAGAAACTGCTTCAAGTTCTCGACAGCAGCTTCACGCAAGCGTCGGGGCTTGCCATCTTTGTTTCCCTGTAACTTTTCGTTCAGGTTGGACACAAGATCGACAAATTCTTCACGCAGAGCGGCGATTGCATCCATGCGTGCCTGTTCCATTAAATTCTGGAATTTTTCCACTTCCTCCTTGTAGATGGAAGGCGGCAGAACAAGGGAAACCGAAGGGCCGACAACTATGTATCGCCATTGGAAACGAAACCGTGATTCTATGCGTTCCTTGGTTGGATAATCGCACTCGTCAAACAGTTCGCCCAACGACTCCTTAGCCTCCTGAACCGTTTCAGGATACCAGCGTAGGAAATCGTCAACGTGACTGTTGTACTCCCATTCCAGCTTTTGCAGCTCATCCTGTATGCTTGGAATCAGCTTCTTGGGAACCAACATGCAGCCATTGATAGGGAATGGTAAAGCCACCTTGCGAAGATAATTTCTCGCCTTGCCTATGGTCGCCTTGATATTGGCAATGGAATCCGGCGGCAGGAGCAATTTTCTCCCACGCAGAAAGTCCACATTGCCAACATCCGCAAGCATCGACTGCGGCAACTTTTTGTCCAGTTGCCAACAGGTTGCTGTCAACTGAATCAGAGCCGCTTCACGAAACATGTTTTCTGCTGTAGCCATTTCATTTTTCTCCTAAGCTACGAATTATGTAGAAATTGTGTCTGTTTCACATAGGGAACAAAGACAGATGGCTTCATCTTGATGAATGTTTCTTCACCAAGCAGTTCTTTCAGAAATTTTGTCGCTTCTACACAGGACTTTCCTGGAAATCCGAAGGTTGACATTTCTATACGACCATCGGCAGTAACGGTAATTTGCACCAATTTCATTGTAGTATTTCTCCTTACAATATGATGGCAATTTCAATGCCGCTGTTGACCTGTGTTTCGTGATAGCTGTAATGCTTTTTTAACACGGCTTCTTTAATAACTTCCACACCATACGCTTGCTTGAACAGACCGCCGTTTTCTCCGATGGCCTGCTTCAGCTTATTATCCCAATAATCGCAGAGGAGCATGTAGCTCCCGTTCCGCTTGACGATACCGATTTCATACTTTGCGCCTGGGATCTTTATGGCATGGTCGCAGTGGCCGAGGTCGGCTTCTGTTATGCCTTCAGGCAGGGGGTAGAGATCGGGTTGGATAAGCTTTCCGTACCATGTGTAGGTTTTCTGATTTTCCATGAAGGTGAAGCCCAATCTTTTGCAAGCGCGTTTGATTGCGCTCAAATCGAATATCTTGAGCTGAATGTGGGAAACGTGAGACATGGCATCTCTCCTTAATGGATAGCGGTTGAGGGTGTTGCGGTAGTCCTTATTTGTGGCGTTCGCCTGAGTTTGCGTACTTCGAGTTTTTCCGTGTCGGGGGTATTGGCAATTCTGGCTCTGGAACGTGCCCATTGCCTGAGTTTTTCAAT
>JAFSTJ010000712.1 GCA_017450525.1 Victivallales bacterium
CACTAAAAACAACGGAGGCAATTGAAATATGAAAAACACAGTTGGTTTTGGAATAATCGGCGCTGGTATGATTGCCGCTTTTCACGCCAAGGCAATGCAGCAGCTGGACAATGTGAAGTTGGTTGCCTTCTATGATTCGTTTGCGCCTGCCGCAAAGGCGAGGGCCGAGGAATTTGGCGTGAAGGCATACACGAAGTTCGAGGACTTTCTGGCTGATCCCGATATTGACGCCGTCACGATAGCCACGCCTTCTGGAGCGCATCATTCGGTGGCGATACCTGCGGCCAGGGCAGGCAAGCATATCCTGTGCGAGAAGCCCATTGAAATCAATCTTCAGCGCGTGGATGAGATGATACGTGTCTGCGAGGAGAACCACGTGCTTTTGTCCTCCGTGTTCCAGTCCCGCTTCAGCAAGCCAGTAAAACTTGTGCGGGAGGCAGTGCAGGCAGGCCGTTTCGGGCGCATGGTTCTTGCCAGCGGCACCCAGCGCTGGTATCGCGAACCAAAATACTATGCGGCCTCCAATTGGCGTGGCACTTGGAAAATGGATGGTGGCGGTGCACTGATGAACCAGGCGATCCACATGGTGGACCTGCTGCTGTATGTGAATGGCGCACCTGAAGAGGTTTTTGCGTTCTCAGGTACGCTTACCCACTCCATTGAAGTGGAGGACAACCTGTGCGCCACAATCAAGTACCGCAATGGCTCATTTGGCACAATTGAGGTCAGCACATCCTGTGCACCTGGCTTCTCCCGCCGCATTGAATTCTCTGGCAGCACAGGTACGGTTGCCTTTGAGGAGGACAGGATTGTGCGCTGGGAATTCGCAACGCCAGACCCACAGGACGAGATCATAAGGAAAGAACTCATCGGCACAGGGGAGCACAGCGGCTCTGACCCAAAGAACATAAATCTGTCTGGGCATGCCTGCCAGATTTCCGATTTGGCGGAGGCGATACTAACTGGCAAGCAACTGGTGCTTGACGGAAACGAAGGCCGCAGGGCAGTGGAACTTATATGCGGCATCTATGAATCCGCCCGCACGGGAAAGCCCTTCTTCTTCAACAGATAGGCCTGCTTTATGCAGAAACGAACAGAGGAAGCACTGAAGGCAATTGAGGATGGCCTGCTGAATGGCGACATTGGCGGTTCTGGCTTCTTGCCGTCAGAACGGGAATTGTGCAGGCGGTTGTCTATCGGCAGGGGCGCATTGCGTGCTGTATTTGATGAACTGATACGGCGTAAGCGCGTGTATCACGTACCTGGCAAGGGCATGAAACTGCTGTTCCCTGAACGTGAGAGTCTTGTCTTGCGGAAGTATATACTTGTAATGCCAGCCACAGGCACGGGTATGCGCAATGGCGAGATTGCCAACATATTGTGCGGTGCCGCATCCTCCGCCGCCCATTTCAATGCGGAGTTGCTCCTGTTCTTCAGTGAGGACGACCTGGTTGGGCGTCGCCTTGCCGCACATATCTCCGAAGGCGGCTGCGATGGCCTTGTGTTTCTGGACCGTTTCCCCAAGGCCGTGCAGGACGTCGTGGAGCAATCGGGGATGCGCTATGTTGTGGCAAATTATGAAGAGGCTGGCTCCGTGCCGTGCGTGAAGATGGATTTTCGCGGCGTTGGCAGGATTGCTGGCCGCTATCTTGTAGAACGTGGCTTCCGCAATATTGGTTTTATAGGCGGCGGTGCAAATCCATTTATTTACAAGGAAATGTTTGCTGGCCTGAAGGGTGCGCTTGCCGAGGACGATCTGGCGCCTGAAAAGGATATATGCCGCATTTTCGAAGATGCTTTGACTGAAGAGCAACTTTCCCTGTCGGTTGAAAAATTACTTAAAAATATTGCAAGAAAAAAGGGAAAATGCGCGATTTTCGCGGGACGGGACCATTGGGCACGTCGCATCTGGACTGTGGCGCAGCACCTCGATATGAGGATTCCCGAGGATATTGCCTTGATAGGATATGACAATGTGTCCTGGGAAGAGGGGCGCTACGTGGGTCTTACTACAGTCGAACAGCCCGCATTCAATATTGGCGAGACAGCAATCAGACTGCTGAATGACGCGGCTGAGAATATGCAGCCTGTGCAAAGCGCACTTATTTCTGGTAACATCATAGAGCGCCGCAGCGTGTGTGGGTAGCCAGCGCGTCCCGCGCTGGAAAGAACCGCTCACTCCGAATGTCGAAATTATTCGCTGTTAAGGTGGCCAGTGCGTCCTTCGTCCGAAAAGACCTGCCTGGCAATTTGCGACAAGCAGTCTCCATGGCAATTGTATCTTCTTGTGTAGTCTCTCTCCAGCGCGGGACGCGCTGGCTACCTCCA
>JAFSTJ010000713.1 GCA_017450525.1 Victivallales bacterium
CATGTATATACGTCTCTGGCTGAAATGTAAAAAGTTCTCCGAAATCCCCTAGCGCATGTTCGTTTTTGAATGCCTCGATGTTCTCGCCTATGCCATTGCATAGGGCCATGTTGTGGTCAATTACCCAAATCCTTCCGTCTGGTGTCTTCAGCAGGTTCGTGTGACCTTTCGTCCTGTCTGGATTCTGCACCCACCAGTCGAAGAACAGAATCTTGGAATATATTTCCTTGGATGTCTTGCTTGTATTCTCTTTGCACAGATATTCAGTGCAGCCCTTGACTTCCAGGCTTCCAAATGCTGGCATGCCTTGCAGCGACTTCCCGATTTCGGGATTGCTGTTGCTGATGTCCTTGGTGTCAACTATGCCAAACTCTGGCACTGGCAGACCGAAACGATGCCCAATCTCCGCGCACACCAGTTCCCTTATGCACTCCTGTGCGCCTGCGTATTGCCCCTTGACATAGTAGTAGCGCCCGTCATTGCATCTGCACTTGTAGGGCTCCAGAACTCCACATTCAATAGGAACCCTGAATATTACATTCTGTAGAATCAATCGTTGCTCTATCATGAACTTGCCTTGCCTCTATCTCAATCCCAGCTGTTCGGAATTACCGAACAACTCACTTCTTCGGCGGTGGTATAATTACTGGTGCTTTTGTGAAATACTTGATTTTCTCCAGTAGTTCATCCCTGTTGGCGCATTTTTCGAACAAGCGCATCCATTCTTGATTTGATTCCCCGTTCTTGTTAAGAATAAAGTCAATCATCCAACTGGCGTCTTCTTTGCTTATGCACCTGATTTTGTCTGCTGAAACACCAAATCTGACAAGAAGATCAAATTGCTTTGGTGTGATAGTGCTAGTGCATGTATTTCCGTGTGGCATCATAGGAAGATGGCGTGATGTAGCCAACGTATTGCATATAGCCTGCATCTCCTCGATTAGGCAATAATGCAATGACGTATCGCTCACGATTTCGCTTAGCATGTTATCGCAGTTCGCCATTGCTATGTATCGCAAAAGGCGTTCTTTGTCGCTGCTTGATAGCGGTGCTCTTAAAAATCCCTTCTCAAATAGTGCACACATCATGCAGGCGTAGCGTTGCGCCACTTCTGATTTCTTGGGCATTTTCTCTTTGACATTTTTGTAATCATCCTTCGCTTCGGACAATTCATACTTGATGTCTTCCAGTTCCGATTTTAAATCTTCTATGTCCATCTCGCAGCCAGCCCTGCTAAAGCGCTCTTCATCAAAGTAATCATACTGATCTTCTCTCTTGTAACCCTTGAGGCTCTGCTTTCCTGCGGCTAGTTGTTCCTTAACCTCTGCCAATCTTCTTTGGCATTCTATGATTTGCCTGTATTCTTTTAGCGCGGGTACCGCCTCACGCAGTGTAAAAGATTTGTTGCATATTGCACACTCAAGGTTCTGGTTACCATAAGCCACGATGTCATCATCAGTTAATTCATAAGATTGCTTGCAGAATGGACATTTTACCTTCATCTTTCCGCTCCTTGCTTTTACTATGTTATTTTTGCCCCAATATCGCCTTGGAGACCTTCACCGCGCATTCGGGGCAGATGTCCGTATTCATGACTGCCGCTAGGATTGCGGTGTAGTCTGGACCCTTGGTATTGTTGTTTATGGTGCTGTTTGCCGCCGCCACCGCATTGGTTCCATTCGCTGATACTGTTTGATGCGCCAGCAAGCTATCGAAAATCTCGGGGAAAAGGCGAACTAATGTTTCAAACTTTACCTTCTTGAAGTCTTCTGCAGGCCCATTTGCCAACATATTAATGTAACTATGGGTTACACCTGCTTGTTTTGCCAAAGCGCGATCTGTTTGCCCAGCATGTTTCTTATCCCATAAATGTTGTTTTAGAACATCGTAAAAGGTCATAATCATTCTCCCGTTTGCATCAATTAAGCAAAGTTTTGTAATATAATTTAATCTTTTGTAAGAAAAATTAACAAAAACGATTTGAAATGTTAAATACACTTGCCATATTATGCGGCGTAACAAAAAATAGGAGAGGTTATGAATGTAAACATAGAACTTGATCAAGAACTGAAAAGCATCCTTGAAAGTGTAATGCAAAAGGATGCTTCTCGTAGTTATGCCCAGGCAGTAAGAAAAGCAATCAAAGAATATGGCTCTTTTTTATTTGCCCAAAATGGTAAGCATACTTGCCATAATACAAATACAGATGACAATGGAGGTAACCAAAAATGACAGAAGAACTGAACACTATTTCCATTGATTTTGTTGATGATAAAATCAATGGAAATGTGCGCACATTGAGACAAGGCGAAGATTTATGGTTTTGCGCTGTGGATGTTTGCAACATTTTGCAATTAAAGCAATCATCACATATCGGACGTTATTTGGATTCCGATGAACTCTCCAGCGTGATTTTAAATCACTCTGGGAGGTCGGTTAAAACCAATTTTGTATCAGAACCTGGTTTGTATCATTTGCTTCGTGCGACTGGCAAGACAGAAATGGCAAAAAAGTTTGGGCGTTGGATTGACCATGACGTCCTTCCCACCATTCGCCGCACTGGCGCATACGCCATGCCAGGCAGCGAGAATGCGGAACTGGCCGCGATGCGCGATGCAATCCGCGAAAAGGCGGACAAGGAGTTCCGCAAACGTGTTTTTACGCGGGCAGTTGGAATGCACAATTACGGAATCACGCCAGAAGAGGAAGAGGCAATCAGCAAGGCGGCAATCGCATTCCTTAAAAGTGGCGTTGCATTGACGATGGACAACCTGCGCGGCACCACGGCTCCGATGCCTACCTTCCAGCGTTACATCGATGGCTGGAAAATATTCGGCGATTTTCTGCCGCACACACGCCTGGAGGCAATCCAGGCCACAGGCGGCTTCAGGGAAATACCAGCAAAATAGGAGGGTTCTATGCTTGAGAAAGAAGACGAAAGAATGGATGCTGGCGTGGATGACATACGCGCCATCTGCGGGATTTACGGCTGCTGCGTGTTCCTGGACAACCTCATCAGAAACCTGAAGGATGACGATGAGGACAGCGAGGCGGCAAAGTGGCGCAAGGACCTGGAGGAGCGCAAGGCTGGAATGGATACGCTCATCCAGATGTTCTCCGAAGTGCTGCTGATGAAGTCCGCAGACGTGCTCTCCGCCGCCGATGGGCTGGCAAGGGACTGCCTCAAGCACTTCAAGGTGCAGATGAAACTGGTTGAAACGAAGGAGGAATGACAAATGGATAACTTGGACTGCATAGACCTGTTTATCATCAGCCTGGGCTGGACTGCGGCGGTAATGCTGCCAGTCTTTGCGCTGCATGGGATTTATGAACTGGTGTCGCGGCTCTTCAGACGGAGGTAGTAATGGATTTTCGTTTTGTTGACCTTTTCTGTGGCGGTGGCGGTTCCATAACTGGCGCGGTGAACGCGCTGAACGGCGCCGGCCTCAGGTATGAGGGGCGCGGATTCAACCACTGGGATTTGGCAATAAAGACCATACGGGCGAACCATCCAGAGGTGGTGCCTGACTTTGAACGCGCCTGCGCACCCGTTGAATCAGTCCTGCCTGACGAGATTTTCGCAACGGATCCGCAGCGCATAGACGTTGTGTGGGCATCGCCTTCCTGCACTGCTCACAGCGTGGCGGCGGGTGGCATACCCAGGAGCAATCAACTCAGGAGCCAGCCAGAGCATTTGCTGCCTTATCTGCGCCTCACGAAGTGCCGCAGAATGCTGATAGAGAATGTAAAGGAACTGAAGAAATGGGGTCCTGTGCTTGACCATGACATCATCTACAAGGGCAAGAAATACAAGGCGGGGCAGCCGGACCCGCGCAAGGTAAGCCTGTTCTTCAATCTCTGGTACCGCGAGATAAAGGCAAGCGGTTATGCAGTTGATATGCAGGTCATGAATGCGGCGGACTACGGCGCGGCAACATCCAGAGAGCGACTCATCATTCAAGCAGTAAGAAAGTCCTCTGGCGAGAAAATCGTCTGGCCAGAGCCGACGCATGCCCAGGAGCCAGGCCTTTTCCCATACAAGCCATGGCGCACCGCTGCGGAAATCATCGACTGGGCAATACCAGGCAAAAGCATCTTCAACCGTCGAGTTCCGCTTTATCCTAACACATTGAAGCGCATCGAGGCTGGAATACGCAAATACTGGGGCGCCTGGGCGCAGCCTTTCCTTATGGCCCTGCACGGCGAGACGGGAAGGACGCCGCTTCCCCTTGGCGATGTTCCCGAACCTGTGTGGCTGGATTTGGCGCACACAAAGAACGACGGCGTTTCCGGCGCAATCAGCACGCCTTTGAACACGATTTGCTGCTCGCATGGCACCCACGCCGTCATAATGCCATTCATAACCCGCTACAACGGAGGCGAGAACAGGAACCATGGCGTGGACGCGCCGATACCCGTAATAGACTGCGGAAACCGCTACGGCGTGATTAAGCCCCTTTTCATCCCGCAGCAGTCCTGCGGAACGGTGAAGCCGACAGATTTGCCGTTGCCCACAGTCGCAACCAGCGGCGCAATCGGCCTGGTCTCGCCGTTCCTAGTCAAGTACTATGGAAACGAGACAGGCGCGGAAAGCATCAATGCGCCCTTGGACACCATTACCACAAAGGACCGCTTCGGTCTGGTGCAGGGCAGAATACTCACCTTGCCCGATGGGCGGCAATACCAGCTGGACATAACCCATCGGATGCTGACCGCCTCCGAACTGGCGCGGGCAACCAGTTTCCCAGAGGGGTACATCTTCTGCGGTGGAGACACGGACGCGAAGAAGCAGATAGGCAACGCAGTTCCGCCACGGCTCGCCGAGGCAATCTACTCGGCGATACTGGCGGCATGAAACAATAACAAAACGGAGGTAAACATGACAGATGAGGAACAAAAGAGATTCATTGCCGAAATTGTAAAGCAGATATCGCCAGGGGCAGATTTAAGACAAGCCTCGGAAGAGGAGCGACAAAGAGGGCTGCGTCTGCATGAGCAGACAAAGGTGGTGGCGGATGTCTTCTATGCGCTGGCATCAGAGTGGAAGGTTTACAGCGTGGGAGACTCGCGCAGGTCCATGGTCTATGCGCATCTGGCAAGGATAGCCACTGCATTCGGGGACATGGTGAAGGAAACGCAGATGTCACTCGTCGAGGGTGTCAGGCTGCTTAACAGGTATGACCTAAACGGGATAACCAAGGTATTTGACGAAACAGTAAACGGATAAGGAGGTAAACATGACACACTATCACGCATTTTACAGGAACCACATCCACACAATCGCAACAAGGAGGCACTAATGCCAGGTGAAAAACTATACGTTGCGAAGATAACCCGCAGCAACCACGCTTCCGAAGAGGCGCTGAACCGCCGCTTCCATCTGGTGAACCAGATGCCGCCAGTGGTATGCCCCGTCTGCGGGAAAAAGGACAATGACTGGCCAGAGCGTGACGGCCTCTGCTGCAACTGCTGGTGCGCTGGATGGGCAATCGTCAGCGATGCGGCGCCAGAGGACGCAAAGCCCACGCTGAAAGAGGTCCAGAAGACAATCCACCGCATCGTCATCAACAAGGCGCTGCTGGAGGAATTCGCAAAGAAGATACGCGCATACCGCGCGAATACAGGAACACTTAAACGGAGGGAAGAAGCATGACACTGACGCAAGAGCAAAAGGAGCTCATGGCGCTGCTGGTGAAGGCAAGCACCGCGCTTGGCAGCCTGATAGACTGCCTCGACAACAACGAGGAGGAACTTGCCACTGGCAAGGGCGCTGGATTGGCGGATGGCCTCCAGTGGCAGAAGAACAGCATGCGCTACCTGCGGGGCTTGATTGACGGGACGCTTGCGAACTACGCAGAACTGGAGGCAAGACAATGACAAGAGGAGAATACGAGCAAATGTCGCTGCGCTTTTGGGATCATTACCAGAAGGCTTGCGAAAAACACCCGTTCTTTGCGACCCACATAATGACCCCGCAGCCAATTGTTGTAATTGAAGGGGCTAGCGAGGAATGGCAGGAACGCACTCGCAAATACAACAAGAGGTGTATAGGAATAACAAGGGCCATTGCCAAAGAACGCAAGGAAAAGATTAAAAAATATCCTTCGGTTCAAAATATACTAGGCGCGGAACTTGCCGAAATCTGGATGGCTGTTGCAGAAGGCAAGTTGGAGCAGGCGCGTTATGAAATTGCCGATGTAGTGGCAGTGCTAATTCGCCTGGATGAGCAGTTGGAGGAACTACACAAGCGCCAGCTTAACCCAAGTGCATACAAGGACAAGGAGGTGGGCAAATGAGCAAACCAGGTTTTGTCGAGATGTACTACTTTCTGTCTTGCTGCAAGGCAAGAAAGAAGGGATGGAATGATATAGAAGACGCAATGCTAAACGCCTTGCATGACCATGGATTCGATGTAAAGGATATAGGGGGCAAGTGGTGCCTGGTTGCAAAGGCAACAGGAGCAGAGGAAGGTGAGCGGCAATGACGCAATCCCAGTTCGAGGCATTGCAGGAAGGTGACCTGGTCTGGTTTTATCCAGACTACTTCGCCTGGCCGTGGCTGGCGACAGTCCGCACGATTGACGCCCGCAAGGGCGTATGGGTGAACTTCTGGGGCGAGGGCCAGTGCCATTTCACGCCGCCGCAATACAGGAAAGAGAAATGGTTTAACAGCATAACAAAGGTGGAGAGACAATGAGCCTGTACATATTCCGTGGCCTGCCAGGCGCAGGCAAATCTAAACGCGCCAGGGAACTGGCTGACCAACTGCACTGCATGTTGATAGAGCCAGACGCACTGCTGTACAAGGATGGCAAGTACCGCTATAGCTATACTGATTATGAGGATGCCGTGGATGTTTGCCTGCGAATACTTTTTGACATAAAAATGTCTGGATTGTCATTTCCAGACATTGTATTCGCTGATGTGTTGTGGTGTAAGGACGATATCAAGGAACTGGAAGAACTCTACGGTGAACCAGCCAAGAAGATAACCACACTAGAAATAGATCTGGAAACAGCCCTCCGCCGCAACATACACCATGTTTCAGAACATGACCTCCGTTTTATGGCTGAGCATTTTCAGAGGATAGAAGGTCCCAATGCCGTCATCGAAGACGCTATGGATGAACTGATTTACGATAAGGAATTGCCGGAGGGATGGTGACAATGACAGAAAAACTACTTGATACTGTAAAGAAGTTGGGCTTCACCGAAAAGGAAGTGAACGAGTTCAAACACGAGGTGGTAAAGGCGTTCTCGGAGATGGCGGATGTTTCCGCTGGCGGCTTCCTCCAGCAGTTCTGCGAGGATGGGGCAGTGACGCGCAAACTGGTGCTGACATTGGAGATAACCCGCCATGCCGATGGCGAATGGACATTCTTCCGCGAAAAAGTCCAGTGGCCCCGCCTGGCATCCTGCACCGTCAAGGACCTGGGCGTCTCCACCTGGAATCCAACACAGATGGTATTCGATTATGCGACACCTCGCCTCAGCAAGTACAAGAGGCACCTGGCTGTTCAAAGTGGCATCCAAAGCGTCCCATTTGCCTGGCCAACACAGATATACAAGGGCAATGAGGATGCCTTTGAAATGTGCGTCGCCACCAGCGGCAACTTGCAGACAACCACAGTCCCAGAGGAAAAATGGGACGTATGGTGCAAGGCGCTCTTCGATGCCAATGCCGTCATCTATGCGCCTGACGGTGAATTGTGCCACACATCCTGGGAGAAGGCCGCCCTTCTTAACCTTGATGTATTTAAGACGAATATCCAGGGCATTGCCCATCACCGCTGGGATCCAGGACAACAGGGGTGGGAGGAAGTCGAAATCTCATTCGAAGACATACTGAAACAACACGGCCTTCTTTCTTCGCTACCCATCGACTGAATGAAACTCACCTCCCTTGCAATACTGGCAAAATACGGCATCGCCACGCCTGCGCAGATGAACGACCTTGCATTGCAGACAATCCAAGTCGCACGCAAAGTCGCCCACAGCGCCGTGGAGCGCAAACTCATACCCGCCTCCGAGGTGGAGGACGTGGCCATGTCAGCCGCCGAAAAGGCGCTGAACTCCCTGGATGGATGGAAACTCCAGTACGAGTTCAGCACCTTCATCGGCCTCATAACCAAGTCACAGGTCGCCAGATGCAAGGCGGACTATGCAAAGCAGCGCCGAGTGCGCCTGATAATACCAGAATACTTGCCAGAGAACCTGTCCGATGCTGACAGGAAACTGATATGCAAATAGTAGAATTCCTCACACATCTGCACGGCGTCCAGCAGGTCGGCGCAAACCACTGGGTGGCATTGTGCCCCGCGCACAGCGACCACAATCCATCCCTGCATGTCACGCTGGTCAAGGACAAGATACTGCTGCGCGATTTCAGTGGATGCAAGGCGGAGGAAATCGTGCGTGCCCTGGGCCTGAAGATGCGCGATTTATACCTGGACGCATGGCAGCCGCAGCAGTACGGCCTGACACTCGCAAAGTACGCAGAGGCAAAGCGCATCCCCGCAGCCTGGCTCCAGCAGTACTGCAACGTCCATGACGGCAAGTGGACATCCTCCACAGGCAACACATGGGACGGCGTTTACATGCCCTACATGGGCGAGGCGCCGACAGTCCCCACCACATGCACCCGCGTCCGCCTCTCCCTCTACAAGTCCAAGGACCCGTCTGGCAAGAAGCATGACACCCGCTTCGTCACCGTCAAGGGCAGCAAAGTATGCCTCTACGGCCTCTGGCGGCACACCCTCCAGCCAAAGGACTACACCTTCCTGGTGGAAGGCGAATCGGACTGCCAGACAATGTGGTACAATGACTTCGTGTGCTTGGGTCTGCCAGGCGCCAACAATTACAAGTCATCCCGCGATGATGCAATCCTTGGCCAGTATGCCCAAATATACCTGGTCATGGAGCCTGACGCAGGCGGCAAGGCGCTCTGGGAACTCGCACAGAAATCCCCGCTGCTGCCAAAGATGCGTTTCATCCTCATGCCGCAGGGCTGTGGAAAGGACGCATCGGACGCATGGCTCGCAAATCCAGACCGCCCCAAGTTCCAGGAACTCATGCGCGGCCTCATGGCAACCGCAACCACAGCAGCCGACTTTCCAGTCCCGCCAGCCTGGTACCCGCAGGACGGACGCGCCGTCACATCGCCGGAAAACGGCAAGCAGGGCGGGCGCCCGCCTGCCGACTACATCGCTGCGGCGCTGGACTACTACGGCTCCCTATGCAAGGACAGCCTTCCCACCATACGATACTGGCGTGGCTCATACCACAAATGGAACGGCATATACTACGAGGAAATGCCAGATTCGGACATGGCATCCGCCGCAATGCACTGGATACAGGAAACAAACGCCTGCGCACGCTTCGGCATATCCGCCAGCACAGGCGGCCTGAAGAACCTGCTGGCCAACATACAGTCCTTCGGAATGCTGGGCATCCCCTCGAACATCGAGGCACCCTCATTCATATCACGCAAAGGGGACGAACCAGAACCAAGAGAGAAAGAATGGTACCTGCCATGCAAGAACGGCATCGTGAACGTGCGCCTAGCCTCCGAACTGGCAGCAGAACAGGAACTGGTGCCCCGCCAGATAACGGACCTGAGCGACACGATGCAGCCACATACACCTGACTTCCTGGTGAACTACGGCCTTGACTACGAATACGACCCAAACGCCACATGCCCGCGATACGACGCATTCCTTAAACTCGTGCTGCCAGATGACGAAACCCGCGAATCATTCCTCCAGATGCTGGGACTGTGCCTCATACCCGACACATCATACGCCCGCGCTTTCTTCCTCTACGGCCCCGCTGGCACAGGCAAGACAACATCCCTGGAGATACTCCAGCAGGTGGTCGCCGAATCCAACTGCTGCCATGAAGGATTGCTGGACATGGCACAGCCATTCCGACTATTCCCCCTCACAAACCACCTGGTCAACCTGGTGGGAGAACTCCCCACCGATGATCCAGACGGGCGAATGAAATATGTCGAAGGCATATTCAAGGATTCCATATCTGGCGCGGTCATCTCCGCTGAGCGCAAATACAAGGAGCCAGTCTCAGCCCGCTGCATCGCCCGCCATGTATTCGCCTCCAACGCGCTGCCAGTATTCTATGACAAGTCGGACGGCATCTGGGACCGCCTCGTAATCTTCCCATTCGAGACGCGCATACGCGGCACCGAAACAGAGGTCCTGGACTTCTGGAAGACGCTGCGGGACGAACTCCCAGGCATACTCAACCGCTGCCTCGCCGCGCTATGGCGCCTGCGCAACAGCGGCACCGCCTTCCATGAATCCAAAATCAGCGCAGACCTCAAGGCGGAATACCGCGCCCGTTGCGACATAGACGGCGAGTTCCTTCGCAACACCTTCTGCGTGGGCACAGGTGAGGGACTGACGCAGACCGAGGCATACAAGGAATATGCCGACTTCCTGGCCAACAACGGCTATTCCCGCCGCAACGTGACAACATTTCTGCAGGCAGTCCTGCGCGTCTTCAACATCCGACCAAAGCCGCGCAACTCCACAAACCGTGAACGCATCCTGCCTGGCCTGATGAAACTTTCCGACTACTAGCAAATACAGAGGAGACAAGACAAATGCAAAACATAGATGAACTGCAAATTTGGAAGCAGATGCAAACGCTTCTCATGTTTGTCGAACAGCATCTCTACCATGGCCGCCAACTGGCACGCCGTGATGACAAGAACCGATGTATCGAACGCGCCCGCGAAACACTAGGCAAGGCACGGACAATCGTACATAACAAACTATTCAACAATACAACGGAGGTAAACAACCATGACTGACTTTGAATTGCTTGTAAAGAAGATGCGCGACAAACAAGTGGACTACTTCAAGACCCGTTCACCCGAGGTTCTTCGCGAGGCAAAGCAACTGGAATATGAGGTGGACAAACATCTGACTGCCGCTGCATCACGCGATGACAACCTGACATTTGACTTCATGAAGCGAAACTAGGAGGTAACATGGAAATCAAGCGAGGAATATTGCCAGCCATAATCAAGGCGGCCTCGGACCTGCTGGCGCCGTACTGCGATGGCATGAAGCCCACGGTGCTGGTGGAGGCCATAGAGGCATACAAGGGCGAGGAATGCGTCACAGTGAACAAGGCATGTGAAATGCTGTGCGTCAGCCGATGCAAACTGTACCGCCTGGTCAAAATGGGGAAACTGCACCTGATAAAAATCGGAGGCACATCCCGAATATCCACTGACGAAATAAAAATGCTTCTGACTGGCATTGAAA
>JAFSTJ010000714.1 GCA_017450525.1 Victivallales bacterium
CAACGATGGCCCCGCATGGAATGCGTATATAAAGCATAAGTACATGCAGGCTTTTGGTCCATTCTTGAGATGCTCCTGGGATGCGTCGGGAATAAACGATTTCAGAGAGCAAAAACTGGCGGAAGGCAAGTGGGCTGACAACTATGAGTACAGATACTACGGATATGGCGTCAAGGGCGCATACGGGCCAGGCGCAGGAAACTACCCTGACTTTTTTGGTCAGTACGATATGAATAACAAAAACTGGCTTAGATGGTTGGACCTGAAGCAGGTTGACCAGGCCTCCAGCATGTACACGGATGCGGACAGCAGCAATGCAACGGGAACAATCCAGTCATCGACGCCCAATTTTTCCAGCGGGACTAACTCCAGGTTCTGCCTTGTGCATGACGGGAAGATGAACGCTGCATTTTGCGATGGCAGCGCCTCTGGCGTAGATCATGCGACTATGATTGAATGCCTGAAATACGAGTTTGCCCGTGCCGTGGCAAAAGGCAATGCGCACCGTTATTATTATGGCAGCAAGTTTGGCGTGGATGAAAGTTACCTTGTCTATGGCATAAAACAGTGAATTGCAAACTGCCTAACCTGAGCGAGTGTCGCTCGGCATTCGTATATAAGGCCTTGAAGCGAGTTCCATAAGGAGATGACATGAAGAAGATACCCGTAAGTTTGATCATAGACGATGGCGGCGTGGTGGACATGTCGTATTTTGGGCAGTCGGCGTACCCCCACGAATTGCTGGTGCCCATGGCGTTTGCAAAGAGGTTTTCAGATATCTGCCATAAAAACGGCGTCAAGGGCAAGTTTTCAGTAATTCCGATGCCAGGCGGTCTGGGGCGCATTGACCAGCGGCTGAACAGGGTGCCCGCCCGCGTGGTCAAGAGCATGCTCAACTTCATCCGCAAGGAAATCGAGCCGATATTTTCCATTACGCCTGAGATACTGACACATGACGTGGCATACGATTTGGTGAACCAGACATACTGCCACGTTTACGAGGATGCATATTTCTCAAAGCTGAATGCCCAGGAAATTGCCGACTACATCGGCCTGGCGCTGGAGATACTGTGCAATGTTGACCTGCATCCCACTGGCGTAACATCGCCATGGCACTGCGGCATTGACAATGAGCAAAACTACGCAGAAGGCATAGGCAGGGCATTCAAGAAGGTCATGGGCAGGGACTGGAGCTTCTATTTCCTGCACAGCCGCTACAAACTCAGCACAAAATACTGGAGCGAGCCAAAACTGATGTGCGACACGGAAACCGCAGGCAAGGTGGTAACCATTCCAAATAACACGTTTGACGCATTCTATGCCACGACACAGCCAACCACACGCAGGGCGGCACTCGCCAGCGCAAAAGAGAATATCAATATGATCCTTAGTCCCGATGGGCGGACTGGTATGGCCAGGGAACATTTTGAAAACGGGCATCCAATCATTCTGATCAGCCATTGGCAACGCCTGTATTCAGACGGGTCGATGATTGGCCTCGACGGGCTTGAAACTCTGGTGAAACGCGTGAACAAGGTCTTCGGCTCCCAGGTGGAATGGAAGACATTCGAGGAAATTACGCAGGATTACATTTGAGGTGCCTTGCGCAGACGGTAGTGGGCAGAACTTCTTAAGTGAAGAGCATAAGTCCCAGTTCTGGCAATCGCCTATCTCCGTAGGGGAATCTAACCAATTGGGATGCGGTAGTGCCACTGTTACACAATCGCCACCCTCGTATGGGGAACATCACCAGCAGGGACAAGTTAGTGCCACTGTTGTGCAATTGCCACCCTCGTATGGGGAACATGGCAGTAGTGTAAATCGTATTTTATAGCGAATTCACTATAATAAATTACAATTTCACTATAATAAATTACACTGATGGTAACATCTTTGATTTCGCGCTTGCGGAACAGGAATTTCGGTGCTATGTTAGTCGCGGATGGTGGGTGGGGGATGCTACCCAAACAAGGTATGCGCACGTGAGGAAGTGCCTTTACAACGAATGAGTGCTTTTGTTACGAGGTTATGCCGAAGGTAACTGATACCATGGATTGGCGCGTTCTACAGGCTGCGCTCTTTGCGGACGCAGATATAACCTACCCATACGGGGAGCATGGTGTAGTTAAAACATAATCTATGAAGGATTAAATAAAACAGGAGAAAGAAAATGAGATTGTTTCTATTTGCTTGTGTTCTTGCTATGTCGTTGCTAGTGACGGCGGCGGAGAACGAACTTTTCAAGAACCCCAAATTGGAGAAGAATGCCGCAGGATGGGCAAACTGGGGAAGCAAGATGGGCTTGAAACTGGTCAGTGTCCAGGATGGATTGCATGTTACCGCCATTGGCCCCAAACTCAACCAGGGACCTGCACAGACCATGAAGTTGAAGCCTGGCTATGAATACGAATATTCCTGCAAAATCAAGGGTAAACTCGCTGAAAATGCGCAGGTGGAGGTTCTTCATTGGCATTTTACGCAGACAAAGAGGAGCGGCTGCTTGAGGAAGTTGCGTGGGGAATTTGACTGGTGGGAGCACAAGGTGAAGTTCACGGTACCTGAAAATTGCGACGGCAATACGGTGTTGCGCCCGGTACTGATGACGGGACCTGGCGAGATTACGATGGAATGGGCCTCATTGAAGGAAATTGGCGAGAAACTGGCCACGAAAAAGGAGGAGGGCAAAATACCAGAAATTGTGCCAGTGGTTCATCCAAATAAGGTAATCGATCTGTCCAACGAGCAGCCAGTGAACGTGCGTATGCACATCAATGAGAAAGTGTCGAAGCCAGTCCAGGGATGCTCGGTGGAGAATCAGAATGGGACCTTTGTCATCAATTACAAATTCACGACGCTTGGGCATGACGCGGTGATGTTTGACATTGCCAAGGAACTGGATTCATGCAAGAAGGTTTCCATGGAAATCACATCCAATGGCAAAGGGCATAGGCTGTTTTTCGTGCTGACCGACAAGAGCGGCGAGGCGCATCTGACAAACAAGCCAATCATGCTGACATTCCAGGGCAGCAAGAAAATCGACATGGTGATTCCCCTGCCTCCTGAAAAACCATACGACATACTGGACAGCAACTGGGGCGGCGATGAAAACCAGCACCTGGATTTGCCATTGAAAAGCCTGACAATCGTACTTGACGACTGCCCTGACGCATCAACGGATTCAGGTGTGATTTCAATCAAGGACCTTAAAGTGGGAAATTGGTGAGGCAATGAATGTGAAATATTTCTTTTCGCTGGTTTTTCTGTCGTTTGCCCTCAGTGCTGAAATCACCATCCCAAAGGCAAAGGTGCCGCCAAAACTTGATGGTGTGCTGGAACAGGGCGAATGGCCCGAACCAATGCCATATCCGTTCAAGAAAGTCGTCTCCATGGATGAGACCGAGGACAAAACCCAGGTCCGAATGCAGTATGACGACGAATATATATACGTTGCCTTAAGCAATCCAAAGGAGCGCTCCTCCACAAATGCGGGTGTCTTTTCCCAGCCACGTTATGAATTGCGTTTTGGGAAACTTCCTGAATTTAAAGTGTTTGCAGTCACGCTGGACGGCAGATTTCTGTATCCCTCCGATGGATGGAATGCAGTAACCTGCAAGAGTGGCGTCATGGAGATTCGCATTCCGCTGAAGCTGATTTCAGGGTACCGCATCTATTCCACAAACATCGTGCGGGACAATGGCAGCTTCGGCACTTCTATGTTCCCCATACCCAAGCCGTCATACCATGAACCCGATTATATGCGAAAAATTTATCTGGGTACTCCCAAGGAGATAGCCGAGGCGGAGAGGAAACTGGTATCTGATGAGCAGGCCTTCCAGTCCTCCAGCCTGGAATACTGCAAGCAGTTTGCAGGAAGAAAGGCGCCTGGTCTGGCTGGGGCCAAGGCCAAGAGCTTCCAAATAGGCGAGGAGTGGAAGCCCTACAAGTTCTTCACTGGCAAGGATTTCCATTTCATGTTCATTCCGCAATACGGCAAGATGGGAGTGGCCAGCTCTGGCACCCAGTTCGTCCCCAACAATCCTGACACGATACCTCTGTTCCAGGACGCGGCATATCAGGTGCATGCCTGGTATCTAGACCGTGGCTTCAGGGACAAGGAACAGCCGATTGGCCGTCTATTGAAGGACCCTGACACAAATCCCTCGGGCTACATACTGAAGAAGACATCGAATCCCATATTGTTTGAGACGGAGGGTGGCTACAACACCTTTGAAAAGGAGGTGAAAGAGAAGAAGGAGAACCTGGAGGCATTTGTGAAGCAATATGGCCATAGGCTGCTGGGGCTGACCTGTGACGAGTCCCTGGGTCCCAATGGCGGTTTCCCGATGATGTGCGGGCTGGCGAAGATGACTCCAGCCAGCACGAAGGCGGAGGCGTATGAGCAGCTTCGCAAGCTGTGCTTTGACCCTGCAAGAACATATATCCGTGACTGGGCGGTCTTCTATCCCGAACTGGCACCTTTCCGTTCGCCAGTCTCATGCACACACACTGACCATATCTACCTCAGCTATGGCTTTGGCATGGCTGGCCAGGAATATGGCCCCCATCCCACAGACATGGCGTTGGCCCACTGCGTCTCACGTGGCGCGGCGCGGCAATATGGCAAGCCTTTCCGCTATTACCTCACCGTGCATGACGACAAGCTGGTATTTCCTGGCTGCGAAAACAATCACAGGAACTACTCCCTCAATGACTACCGCTTTGCCCTGCGACCAGGCACCAGGAAGTTCGGCATTTCAAAGAGAAAATCCACCATCACTGACACGGGACCCGTGCAGGTCATCGCCTCCGCGTGCGGACCTAATTACGGTGTGCCGAAGGACGACTGGCGCCGCTGCTTCATCTACACGTACATGGCGGGCGGAAACATTTTCTTCGACGAATGCGGGCACTGGCTCATGTATGCCAACTACAATTGGAAGACCATAGACAAGGAGGATCCACTGGCGGTCAATCTCCGTGAGCCGAAGAAGCATCTCTCCGACATGGGCGAGAGAATGGCGGACTTCTATGACCGCATTGTCTGCAAGGAGGACCGCGGCGTGGTTTACGCTCCAATTGCACTGCTGTGGGATTTGCATCACGGATATTTCAGCAATTACACGGGCAGTCCTTGGGGATGCATAAATCTGACGGAGGGCGACCGCATGATGGGCGCTGTGGAGGGAGCTTTGTTCCCTAGGTCGGAGCGCATATACAACAACCGCGGCTTCCGCACTGGTCCCTACGGCGACATCTTTGACGTTATCACCAACGACGCATCAGCAAAGGTCATAGAGAATTATCCTGTGATAATGTTCTGCGGAGATGTCCCCGTCGATGCCGCGCTGGCGAAGAAACTGGTGGATTATACACGCAATGGCGGCACCCTGGTGGTGAACTGGAAGCAATTTGAGCCATTCGCATCGCTGTTCCCATCGGATTTCCTTGGGGCGGAGCTTTCCGCAGAGCGGAGAAAGGCGAAATGCAGTTATAGCACATTCTCGGGCAAGGCGCTTCTTGAGGCGCAGGATTTCTTCTATACGGTGGCGAAACTGCGCAAAGGTGCGCAGGCTGCGGTGTTCACTGGTGATGAACGCCAGGATCCGCTGGTCATCGTGTCAAATTATGGCAAAGGGAAGGTCATTTTCTCCACGCCTGATTTCCTCAAGGAGCAGTTCACTTCAAGGATGCTGAAGATATTCCATGATCTTATGGCTGCGCTGCGGGATCAGACGTTGCCGCTGAAGGTGGAAGGCGATGTGCAATACATGGTGCACCGCAACCGCAATGGCTGGGTGGTATCGCTTTTCAACAACTATGGCTCTGGCTTCAACCGCAGTTGGGACAATCCACAGCACAAGAATGACCCGAAATATGACGTTACTGTGGCAATCAAGCCAGGCTTCAAATACAAATCCTCCCGCGAATGGTTCACAGGAGAACAGAAGCTGACCTTGAAGGTTCCCGCTGGCGATGTCAGGATAGTTGAAATCGTTCAATAGTCAGTGGTCAGTGGTCAGTGGTCAGTGGACAGTGGACAGTGGTCAGTGTGGGCAATGCATTGTGGAGAGCCATTCATGTCTACTGTACACAGCTCACTGTCCACTGTCTACTGTCCACTTATGATTTTATAGTTTCGTAAAAGGTTCAATGAGTTAGGTGTTATGGAGACGTATTTTTCAAGTGCTGATTTTCAGAAGGTGCGCAAGGCATTGTTCATTGGTGCACATTGCGATGATACGGAACTGAGGGCAGGGCCAGTTGTGCGACGGCTGCTTCGCAATGGAGTGGAGTGCACGGAATGGACCATGATAGACGGTCCCTGGTGCGCTGGCGTTCCTGGGCAGGACGGGCGTCGCAACAGCCTTGAGATGCTGGCACTCCGCGAAAGCGAGAACAGAAAGGCCGCCTCGATTATAGGCATAAAGAACCTGCGCTTCTTCCACCTGCGTGCCTCGCATCTATACGGGGAGGAAATTGACATAAACCATTTCGTGAAAATTATGCCTGATTTCTCATCCCGTGAGGAACTGGCGAAAAGCATTGACCAGGCCGTTTATACTGGGCAGCCTATGGGCATATTCGCTTTTGGACTTCCTTATTTCAAGGAAAAGTTCATACACTTGCTTGAGGACGAGGCTCCTGATGTGATTTTCACGCACTCGCTCAATGACTTGCATATCGACCATTATGCGGTGTGCACTATGGTGCTGCGCACTTTGCAGGTGTCGGAAAAGCTGCGTGGAACGCCCGTGCTTATGTGGCGCGCAGGTGGCAACGGCGGCTGCGACCGTTACTTGCCAACGCATTTTATCGAGGTCTCGGAAGAGGATGTGGAATTGTCGGACAAGGCGATGCAGTCCTATTCCAGCCAGTTCAAGCCTTCGGTTCTCCAGCACGGCTATGTGCGGGGAAAATGTGTCACATACGGCAAAATCTGCGGAAAGGAGTATGCTGTCGCCTTCACCCAGCAGTATCATCCAACAGTCAATCTTCATGGAAGTCCAGAGGACTATATCCTTGACGAGTACCGTCAAAACACCAAACCGGAGGTGATTTCATTATGACAGAACCATTGTCAGGGCGGCACAATCCGCCTAAGACCCTGGATGAACATAGGGAATATCTGTTCGATGTGGTGCGTTTGATGCTGTTCTATATGCACCTTCAGTTGACCGAGCATCCCGAGGAGGATTTCACCTTTGTGCTTCGCAACAGGGTGGACATATACCGCAAGACCGATGCAAATCCAGGTCCCTTGAATCCACCTGACCTGCATTTCGACGAGGAGCCATGGCTGTCCATGGAACGGGCTGCAGAGCAATGCTGGCTGGCTCACAGGACGGATCGTGCTGGCTTCGAGGCAGAGGCGTTTGAAATATTCCGCCCCTCCATAGAGCGTCGTGTGGAACGGGATTTCCACGATGGTTCCGTCTTGAAGCGCTATCAGTGCGGCTGTTTTAGGCATGATCTTGCGTTGAAGAAGATTGAGGGCGAATGCCTGGGATTCCATATTGCCAACGACAAGGCGCCTGATTCGCTGTTCGATTATCCCAGCCACATTCGCGAATGCCTGTTGAAGTTGTGCGATGTGGCTGAGCAGCAATTCGGCGCGAAGCATCTCTGCACCTCCACCTGGCTCAATTGCTATCCTCGCTTCCTGGCACTCTTTCCTGACGAGTGGCAGCAGAACCTGGGCAAGGAAAACCACGAGGTCGGTTGGGGCTATGGTCACTGGGGGCAGTTCATTTCGGCTCGTGGAACATACAACAAGCGCAACGGCGACTATTTCCGCCAAAATGGCAAGATGCCGTACTACCCGCGCTTTTCAAAATGCAGGATTGATGTGCTGCGGGCGTTCCTTCATTGATGTGCATGGCAAGTCGCGTTTGAAAATGGAGATTTCTATGATATAATTACGTGCAAGCACATAAGGAGATGCACATAATGAATATAACCCTGTCAATACCAAATGAAATAGTTGAGAATGCACGTGAATATGCAAAAAGGCATAACACAAGCCTGAACCAGTTGGTTAGGGAGCATTTGATGAAATATTCGCAAGAAGACGAGCACCGTAAAATCGTAGAGGAGGCTGTGGCTTTTTTTCAGCAGATAGCACCGACTCTGCCCAAGGGGGCGAAAATTAGCCGTGATGAGATGGAGCGAATGTAGGAATCTTCGCTATGATATTTTTGGATACAAATGTTCTGAATTATGCTTTGCTTTCGCAAGATGCAAAAAAGAAAAAGAAAGCAATGAATATACTGACCAGGGCTTTGGCAGGTGATGACTTTGCCATTTCCCAGCAGGTGCTGTCTGAATGCGCCAATGTCTTGTTTAAAAAAGGCAATCTGGAAGCCCCAAAAGTTATTCAGTGCATTGGATACCTTCAGCATATCGGTAATATTGTTCCAATAGGTATGCAAATTGTAAGAAGGGCTATTGAAATAAAAGCTCTCTATGGCATGCAGTTTTATGATGCTCAAATCATCGCAGCTGCTGAAAAGGCTGATTGCACTGAGATATGGTCGGAGGATTTGGGGGACGGACAAATCTATTGTGGCATTCGTTGTCGAAATCCGTTTGCCTAGTATACTCATATTGACGCAACAGGCGTATGGAGACATGGCGTCCTATACACGAGAGTCTTCGCATTGCACATGATAATAGGACTTCTCTGCTTGAAAAAAACACTTTCCGCATTAACTTATGCGAACTTTTTTCTTTTGGCACGGAAGAGCCTCCTCTCCTGCACAGTCAGGGGAAGCACTTGCCCGAGTGGGTCGAGTGGCTAAGGTCTAGTGGAGGCGACAGTATAAGCCGTGGCATGAAACACTAAAAAAAGGACATTACAATGGCTGACGCAAAGAAAGCTTCAGTAAGGGGCCCAAAGCACACAATGTGCCGTAGGGTTGGCTACTGCCTGTGGGGCAAGGCAAACTGCCCGACCGCATCACGTACCGTCAAGGGCAAGGACGGCAAGGAAATCACCATCAACAGGCCATATCCTGCTGGTCAGCACGGCCCGACAAAGCGCCGCGGCAAACTCTCCACATACGGCGAACTGCTTCTTGAAAAGCAGAAGTTGAGGACATTCTACAACGTGTCAGAGCGTCAGCTTCGTTTCCTATATGAGAAGGCCCGTCAGGGACAGGGCATCACTGGTGACAAGCTTCTTGCCAGCCTTGAGATGCGCCTTACCACTGCGGTTTACCGCGCAGGTCTCGCACCCACAATCTTCGCGGCTCGCCAGATTGTCTCACACCGCCATGTTCTGGTGGATGGCAAGCCTGTCAACCGCGGCGGCTATCGCCTGAAGAAAGGCCAGGTCGTGAGCATCGACCCACAGCGCTCACCTGTCATCGCGGACATCGCGAAGGGCAATGACGCGGCTATCCCGTCCTACTTCCAGAAAGAGGCAGGCGACTGCAAGTTCACCGTGCTGGATGACATGCCAAAGCCGGAAGACATCAACAACAACATCGAAATCACAAAAGTTATCGAATTCTACGCTCGTTAATCTTTAGTGTAGGATATTCACTGGATAAAGCCGGCGAATGTGGCATATTACCACAAATCGCCGGCTTTTTTCGTTAAAATCACAATGGCAAACATAAAACTGGACATACCGCTTTCGGAGGAAAGCGTGCGTTCCTTGAAATTGGGGGACGCGGTTCTCCTGACGGGGCGAATATATACCGCTCGCGACGCGGCACACAAGTACCTGGCTGGAAAACCAGACATGGCTAGGGTGCCCGACTTTAGGAACGGCGCAATCTATCATTGCGGTCCTGTCATCGTGAAAGAAAATGGAGACTGGCGCGTCACCGCGGCAGGCCCCACCACATCCAGTCGAGAGGAGCCATACGAGGCATTCGTCATTGAAAAGTATGGCATCCGTGCCATAATCGGCAAGGGCGGCATGGGAAAGGCAACGCTGGAGGCTTGCCGCCGCTTTGGTTGTGTGTATCTCCATGCCATAGGCGGTGCGGCGCAGGTGCTGGCCAATGCGGTCCAGCAGGTCAGCGCAGTGCATTTTCTGGAGGAATTCGGCGCACCTGAGGCAATTTGGCAATTTGAAGTTAAGGATTTTCCTGCCGTTGTGACAATGGATGCGGCAGGGCATAGTCTTCATGCTCAGGTTCTGGAGCAATCATTGGCCCAATTCGAGAAGTTAAAATGAAAAGGGTGTTTTTATCATTTGTTGTTCTGGCTGCAATACTGACGGCGATACTGCTTCTTAATGGCTGCCTTACTTTGGAGCAGACATTGCGGATACAGGAAGACGGTTCAATGCTGGCAAGTTATGTCTATACATACCAGGAGGCGAACGAACCTGTCATTAAGGCTGCACTTGCCACTGCCAGCAATGCCGCGAAAATGGATGGAACACCTGTGGATTTTCTGGACGAGGCGGGAATCGCGAAATTCTGCAATGACAATGGCATTGAACTGAGGCAATACAGAAAATCAGTCAAGGAAGGGAAAAGCACAGTACAGATAATCACTTTGGTTCGCCGCAATTCACCAGAAAAGTTGTTTGCTTTGGGAGGCTTTGTCCAGGAGGACAAGGCACTAAAATTGGTGCTGCCAGAAGTGAACTGGCCAAGGGACTTGTGTGACAAATTGATTAGGCTCTGTCCTGACTTCGCAATTTCACTTACCGTTGTAACACCAGATAAAATAAAGGAGACCAACGGAAAGATACTGCGCCCAGATACGGCAATGTGGCTCTTCACTCCAAAAGAAGGCCTCTTTGCCCCTGCACAGGAACTTTTCGTAAAGTGGTAAATACCATCAATGGATTGTCGTAGATTAATACAGATTTCTTAAAGATAATCTGTGATAATCTGGGGAAATCCGTGGATAAAAAAGAGGAGAGATTATGTTTATTTACAGCAAGGTTTCGGCTGGCCTGCTTTTCATTGAGGACGAGGCAAAGTTTGATGCAATCACGATACTTGATGCGAAGGGTAACGAGGTAAAGTGTCCCCTGCTTTCCACTGAGCCCTGCGAGGGTGGCTTCAGGTACATGCTGGATGCCCGCAACCTGGATCCATGGTCGCCAGATGCACCTACGCTATATACAGTTGCGCAGGGCAATGTGCGCTTTGGCTACAGCGAATTGCGTCCTTTCCAGAACAAGGAATTGCTGCTGAATGGCTCTCCCGTTTATCTGCGTGGCTATATACGCGGCATCACTGCCCACGAGCATCCAAATATGACTGGCGGCACCCTCAGGGACGCCGCGATAAAGAACATCTCCCAGGCGAAGAAGTACGGCTTCAATCTGGTGCGCTACCACAGCACGATTCCCAATGAGGAATTTGTCAATGCCGCAGATGAACTGGGCCTCCTGATACACCTGGAAATCGGCTTCGCATACGACTATGACGAGCATGGCCAGAAGAAGAATCTGTCCATGAACAACACTGCCTGGCGTGAAACTATCCTGAAGTACAGGAACCATCCGTCCATCGCTATTTTCTGCATTGGCAATGAAATGCACAATTCAGGCCATTTCAAGGAAGTGCGGGCTCTGTACGATGAAGGACGCAGACTGGCACCCAACAAGTTGATTATGGACAATTCAGGATGGGGCGAATATGACAGGGACACGGCGGATGTGTTCTGCCAGCATATCGCATATTTCTTCCCCTTCAAGCACCATGCAGGTATGTTCGCCAGCGACGCACCCTGGCGTATGAATGGCTCCGCATACGATGCACCATTGACTGCCAATGCGGACAACGAGTACAGCAGCGCCAGCGCATACAGGGTATGCACTCCCCTGCGTCCCACGCTGTCGCATGAGGCTCTCCATTACATTGACATTCCAGACTATGCCGCAATGGCACGCAAGTTCGACGACTTCTGCGAGAAGGTAGGGCCGGAATACATTGAGGCAAACGGCATCAAGAAGCCTCGCTTCATGACTGAACTGCCTGCTCTCATTGAGAGCAAGGGCTTGACCCAAAAGATGCCCGACTATATAGAGGGCTCACGCCAGTTCAAGAAACTGGCATACAAGGTCTTCTTGGAAAAGTTGCGCTTCTCACACCTGCGGGGCTTTGAAATGCTGCAATTGGCGGACTGCATGAAGTACGAGAACAAGAACGGCATCATCGACTGCTTTGATGATGACAAGTATTTCGACCCCAAGTGGATGCTGCAGTTCAATGGTGACTTCGCCCTGCTGGCCGATATGCCTGACGAGGTGTTCTACTATGACACGCCCGTTGAAATTGGCATAGCAGTCTCGGATTTCCTGCCGCAGCCTGAAATACGCGGCAAACTCCAGGTGTTCCTGGATGGCGAGAAACTCTACGAAGGGCTGGACTTTATGCTGCCAGGCGGCTTCCAGACGCTGGTGAAGCTTACTGTCACTGCAAAGGCATGCAAGAATGCACGTTGCGCAGTGCTGAAGGCAATCTTCACCACCGACAAGTGCGAGTACAGCAACCAGTGGCAGATGTGGTTCTATCCCAAGGTGAAGCGCGGTTCGGCGCAGTGCCGCCTCTCCGCATTGAGGCTGCCAGTGGATACCAACGCCGAATCCAACACGATTCTTACAGATACCTTGGACCAAAAGGTGCTGGACAATCTGGCCTCAGGCAAAAACGTAATCCTGCTGTACAGCAAGGACGCGTCACGCAACCAGTGGCAACTGCCTGCCACATTGGAGCGCTTCAAGCCCTGCATTTGGGACAGAGGCTCCAACCTGGGCGGTATCATCTACAGCGAAAGCCTGCAGAAAGCACTCGCCTCAAACAGGTACTTTGACCTGAATATGCAGCCTCTCCTGGAGGCAGGATGCAAAATCAACCTGGATCACTTCCCATGCAAGGTGAATGAAATCGTGTGCGGCATTGACAAGCCCGTCAGGGATCGCATGAAGGGCCTCATCTTCAAGATAAAGGACTTCTTGCCAGACGATACGCTGCGCAACTTCTCGCATCTGTTCTCGGTGCGCGTCGGCGCTGGCATTCTTACAGTGTGCACATTCAACATGGCCAACTGTGCAAATCCTGTAACTGCCAACTTCCTTAAGTGGCTGCTGGAAGAGGATTTCACCACAGAGGCAACGCTTTCAATCCAGGACTTCAAGGCCTACCTTGAAGAACTTAATTCCAAGCCACTTCCTAAAGAGGACACAATGAACCACTTCTGGGAAATCGACAACAAGCCCGTGGAAGACAAGCTGTTCTGGGAAGAGGCCAAAATCGATATGAGCAGACATAGGGACTAAGTTCAAAGTGGACAGTGGACAGTTGGGTGCCTGCGGCGAAAGCCGCAGGAGAATGCCCGTGCACAAAACAGTCCACTGTCCACTGTCCACTATAAAACATATGGAGGTTTGATATATGCCGTTTGAAAAAGGAAATCTTACTTTTCGTATTTGCCGCCTGCCTGAGGCATTGCCCCAGAATGTGGTGGAACTTTTTGCTCAGAATGCCGCAGGTCCGCTTGAAGGCGTGATGGATGAGCCACAGTGGGGCTGGGTTACGCCAAGGCATCTGCTGGATACAAACATCACTGAAGATGCAATTAAGATGAATGGGTACTATCATATCTGCCTTCGCCAGGCGCAGCGCAAGATACCAGCGTCGCTGCTGTCTGCCGAATGCCGCATTGCCGAACTCAGCAAAATGGCGGAAATGGGCGTGGACCATCTGGCGAAGAAGGAACGCAAGGCAATAAAGGAGGAAGTCAGCAAGCACCTCCTGCCACAGATGCCTCCGCAGCTGGCTGGAACATACTGCGTAATCGACACGGCGGAAAACCTGCTCTTCACAACGGCGGTTTCATCTCACGCTTTCGAGATTTTCGCCGCCTGGTTCCTGAAGACTGTAGGCTTTGAGCCAATTCCGTTGACGCCTGAAGTGGCCTCTGCCTCTTTGTTTAACATAGATGGCACTACAATTCCCGCACTCTGCATCTCACCTAACTTGAATAGAAAGGACGGCGAGGGAAATGGCACCCTGGGTGAGAATTTCCTCACATGGCTGTGGTATTTCCAGGAGGCAAGGGGCGGTATGCTTCCGCAAAGCAAACTTGGCTCCTTCGGCTTGATGATTGACGGACCTCTTTCCTTCATCGCGGAAGGTGCTGGCGCATTTGAAAGCGTGGTGCGCAAGGGCACACCCACACTAAGCGCGGAGGCAAAGGCAGCATTGCTTGTGGGCAAAAAACTCAAGTCGGCCAAGTTCATCCTGGCGCAGGACAAGAATGTGGAATGGTCCTGCACACTTGATGCCAATGAATTTGTGTTCAGGGGACTGAAACTGCCAGAAGGCGAGGCAATGGATCCGCTGGGCATTTTCGAGGAAAGAATGACCAACCTCTATACTTTCCATAGCGTTTTCTTTGGACTGTTCCAGAAGTTCCTTACCGAAATGGCAGATTCCGAAAAGGCGAACGCCTACCGCGAAAAGGCTCGTGAATGGATCAGCAACCACGAGGAAAGATAATTTAATTTTCCCAACCGGAGCAGTAGGGGATTCGGGGAACCCAGCTCCCCGTCGGTTGTTGTTCTGAAATGACCTCAGTTCCCTCCACAGTCCAAAGTTTTTCAC
>JAFSTJ010000715.1 GCA_017450525.1 Victivallales bacterium
CATCTGCTTCTTGCAGGCCTGCTGCTGTTGGCAGACAATCTATTGGAGAATCCAGTTTTTTCTCGCAAGGAGAAGGAAAGCAATGTCATCGTGGGCTGGAGACTGAATAAAGATTATTGCCAAGTGAATGGCAAGACGCTGATAATCACTCTCAAGTCTGGCGAGACGCTCCATCTGCGCAGTGACGTCGTGAACGTTGAACAACAAGAGAGAGCACCTATTCAGTTTGGACTTGAATACAAAGGAACATGCAAAACCAAGAGTTGGGAGCATTGCTTGGTCCTTGCTGATTTGACATATCAGGATGGAAGCAAGGAGGCATGGCCTCCAGTGACAATCTCCTTGCCGTCGGAATCACAAGAATGGCAGAAACTTGTCAAAACGATCACTTTGCCGAAACCTGTGAAGAGCTTTTCATTTCTTGTATATGTAAAAGACGAGGCCGACATTGAAATCCGCGCACCATTCGTCATGGAGACATTGGAATCACGGAAAGGTCGCCAAATTACAGTGGTTCTGCCGAACTCACCGTCAGAGGGTGAAAAGTTTGCAGCCAATGAACTGACGGAGCACATAGTCAAAATGACGGGCGAACGCCCAAGGCTCATCAATGAAAAGCAACTGCTTGACAAAAAAGGCGGACACATCTTTCTCGGCCAGACTCATAAGTCAATGCGATGCGGATATGATTTTTCCAAATTTGAGGCGGAACGCTGGCAAATCACCTCTGTCGAGAATGACCTGCTGATTGGCGGTGGCGGCCTTTGCGGAACACTCTATGGCGTGTATCACTATCTTGAGGATGTCTGCGGCGTGCGATGGTTCACTCCAGCCGAAAGCCACATTCCCAAATTGAAGAGTCTGGAGCTGAACGACTTGCATCTTTCAGGCAACCCCGCGTTCGGCTATAGGAATCTATATACGGAAGGCCATGACTATGACGGACATTTTCTATGCAGACACCGCCAGAACGTCAATTACTCCGGATGGAAATTCTCGATGTTCGGCGCAATAAGCAATATTGGCCCGAACAATCACAGCCACTGCATCTGGCTTGCCCCACAAAAATACTTCGAGACAAAGCCGGAATACTACGCGCTCAACAAGGACGGCAAGCGAAGCAAACAGGCCCTGTGCCTTATGAACAAGGAGACTCGGAAGGCCATAATCGGCGAAATCCGTGAATGCTTGCGCAAGCACAAGGCGGACGGCAAGCCAATTCCATACGGACAGCCAATCTACATATCCCACATGGACAACCATGAATACTGCCGCTGTAAGGACTGCATGAGTTTCGCAGAGCAACACGGTCAGGCATTATCCGCCTGCGACCTTGATTTCATCAACGAAATTGCATCTGAACTGAAAGAGGAATTCCCAAATGTCATTTTCATGACACTAGCATACACCTACACGGAAAAACCACCAGTGGGACTCAAGTCAGCAGAAAATGTCGGTGTCGAATTGACTGACACTACCAGCAACTATTCCGTTCCAATCACCCATCCCGACAATGCATTCTTCCATGACGCACTGCTTTCTTGGTCACGAATCTCCAGCAAAATAATGGTATATGATTACTGGATAAACTATAATTTCAGTTATATGGATTTGGCTATGGATCTGCCTTGGGCCGCGCTGGACAACGTGTCAACCGACCTTCGCTTTTTACGGCGCCATGGCGTCTCTATGCTGTTCTCCGAAGCCGAATTTTCATCTGGGAACAGCGACTGCTATGACTACAAGATTTACATGCTATTGAAACTGATGGAGAATCCATATCTTGACGTGGCCAAGGTCTCAGCTGATTTTGCAGATGAATTCTATGGCACGGCAGGTCACCTTTTTCTGGAATACAGGCAAAAACTGGCGGAAGCACAGCGGAAATGGCATCCTTTCATTGAGTGGAATCCAATGGCGGGACGTTTCACTTATCTGAACCTCTCATTCCTTGAGGAAATGCAGAGACTTTTTGACCAAGGTGAAGAGCTTTTGTCTGAAGACGCGGTGCGTCTGCCACGCTGGAGACGCGCCAGAATCTCCCTTGACCGTGCAGTCTGCATGCGCATTAGTTACATTATCGAAGAGTTTCTGAGAACAGGACGCCCGATTGAACAATTCCCATTTGACTTGGAAAAAATCAACAAGCGAATCGAGCTGGCTGTCAAGGACGCCTTTAACCTCAGATATGATGTTGGCAACCTGCGCTTGCCGCAAAAGAACGCCCCTGTTGTGACTCAAAACCTTCACAAGTCATTCGGGAAAAAGTTGCCTGTGATCATGTCCAGACTGCAAACCGGCCCCCC
>JAFSTJ010000064.1 GCA_017450525.1 Victivallales bacterium
AATATAATTAAGGTAGAAAACTTGAAAAGAGGAGAAAAACAAATGGGAAAATCAATCTTTGCCACATTTCTGGCATTGTGTTTTGCAATGATGGCGTATGACTTGGACAGCAAGGCGCTCAGCCCTGTAAAGCATCTTAATGCCGCCAAGCATGGCAAAATCGAGCTTGTCAAGGATGGTAAGCTGCAATTTGCGATTGCGGCGGATATGACTTTGGAAAATGGCATCAAGAAGAAGGAGGACAGAAGCATCGGAATGGCTGTGGAAATATTGTCGGAGGCCTTCTTCAAGTGCACTGGCAATAGACCTGAGGTGTTTTCCCCTGAGGACAATGAAAAGTTGTCTGCATACAAGTACAAGATTGTGCTAGGTCCCAGTGCTTTGGCAAAGCTGCATGGCATTGATGCGAACGCCCTGCCGCCACAGGGCTTCCAGGTCAAGACTATGAAGGGCGGCATTCTGATAGTCGGAAATGATACCACCACACAGGAAAAAGCAACTCCCAGGGGCAGGGGCACACTGTTCGGCGCATTGGATTTCACGGAGCGCTTCCTGGGAGTGCGCTATTTCTTCCCTGGTGAGGTTGGCACCTATTGGCCGACCATAAAGAATTTGGCAATCAAGCCAGCCAACTACATGGACGCCCCGTATTTCCTGTCAAGAAACGGCCAGTACCACCTGTGGACTTTCACTGGCAAGCAGGAGAACATAGACAAGTTCGGCGAACTGGCTGGTGGTCTGAAAAAGGGCGATGTCTCCTTCAGGACATACTATCGTTTTGCCTCCTGGGAGAATATGCCCACACACAATCCAACGCCAGAGGCTCTGGCAATGGCGTATCCTGACAAGCTCAGCACCATTTTCTTCACCAACCACAATGGCAAGATGTACTACAATCCCAAGGCGCATCTGGGCAATCTCTTCGATTTCACCAACCTTGAGTTTGCTGACCTGCTGGTGGAGTCCTGGAAGACATACCTTTCGGGTGCAGAGATGATTGGCAAGTGCCCGAGGAAGAAGTTCGGCTATGGCCTTATCTGCAATGAGAACGCGGTTGGCTTCGGCAATTGCGACACATATCTTTCCAATGCGGAAATCTTCGGCAACAAAGTCATCATGGAGGAAAAACTGATTACGGATGCGGACAAGGCAAGGCCTGCCAGCGCTCTTATGGCGAATGTCTATGGCCGTTTCATCAAATACCTTGCGGAAAAGGTGGAGAAGGAATTGCCAGGCAAGAAGCTGCTTTTCCTGGCATACTACAATTCGGAATATGCGCCAATCGACCCGCGCTTCAACAAATGGCCCTCGAATGTTGAAATCATCCTCTGCAATGCCAAGGCAGCGCCAAAGCGCATCATGGATCCAAAGGTTCGTGAAGACTTCATCAAGCAGACCAAGGAATGGACTGAAGTGCTTGGGCATCCAGTCAATGACCTTTGGCTCTACGATGAATACGGCAATCCATTCTGCAAGGCAATCATGGGCGAGTTCGTGGGTGAACTGCCAAAGGCATTGGGTCCATATCTGGGCAGGGGTAATCTCTTCTTTGACAGCGGTCTGCAGTTGCCATACTACACCTCCTTCTATTCCGCATTCCGCTGCATGTGGAATCCAAACTGGAACGCGGACGCCGCAATCGAGGAGCATTTCCCGCTCTTCTACGGCAAGGAAGCTGGCAAGTACCTTATCAAGTTCCATCGTCTGCTGAAGAATGACTGCTACAAGGCCTATCTTAAGCAGGGTGTAGCCGTCCCATTGTATCCAGCCAAGGTGATTGATGAACTTGAAGACCTGCTCAAGAAGGCAGAGGCCGCCATTCCCAAGGATTCCATTGAAATGCGCCGTTTCAAAATTTATGCAATGCCATGGGCAAAGAACTTCGAGGCGCAGCGTGTACAGCATGCCTACAAGAAACGCGTGTTCAAGGCAGTGCGCTTGGCAGACGGCGAGAAGATTACAGTTGACGGAAAGGATGATGAGCAGGTGTGGAAGCGCGCAGAGCCTCTGGAATTCATCAATCCCATTGGCAGCAATGACAAGCCGAAGTTCGCGCCTGAAGTCAAGGTGGCTTGGAATGACAAGGGTATCTACATCAATATGAAGACTCCCGAAAAGCCAGAGATGGACAAGTCATTCTGGTCAAATTGCGGCTATGAGATTTTCTTCATGCCCACACCTCATGAGCAGAAGTACCAACTTGCACTGGATGCAAATTGCAAGACATATTTTGGCGTGCAGCGGGTTCTGCCATTGCCTGGACCGACTAACATCGGCGATAACATAAAGGGACTTGAACTCAAGGCGGAAGTCCTGAAAGACGGATGGAAATGCGAGTTGTTCATACCATTCACAGCCTTTGAGGAAGGCGCCCCCAAGGAAGGCGACATCTGGAACTTCAACATGGTGCGCAACAAACTCACCGAACCACGGGAAGTCATCGCAACATCCCTCACCCTGGGCAACCACCACAACTACAACATGTACGGCAAACTGGAATTCGTGAAATAGGCGCTACTTCAACGCAGAGGAGCTGTCTTAACGCAGAGACGCAAAGACGCAGAGACGCAGAGTTTTTTAATTTTTATATTTATCCACAGATTGTCGCAGATTATCACAGATTATTGTTTTATTTTTCTGTGTAAATCTGTGCAAATCTGTGGATCAATAAAAAACTCTGCGTCTCTGCGTTAAGAAAGCGTCTCTGCGTTGGTAGGGGGATGGTTGATTTTGGGCGTCGCCGCATTAGATTATGCTGTTTTTTGTTTTACTTCAACAAGGTTAATTATTTAAAGGATTTTTGAGGATGCTTGAGAAACTGCCTAAGGCGAATTGGTTCAAGGGCCGTCGTGGTCCTGTGGTGCTGGTGATTATGGATGGTGTTGGCTTCGGCAAATACAGCGATGGTGACGCAGTCGCCGCCGCAAGCAAGCCGACTTTGGAATGGATGCTGGCTAACTGCCCCAACACGAAACTCAAGGCCCACGGCCAGGCAGTGGGTCTTCCCAGCGATGCGGATATGGGCAACTCCGAGGTGGGACACAATGC
>JAFSTJ010000716.1 GCA_017450525.1 Victivallales bacterium
CTGATCCAACGTTGCAATGATGGCTGCTCACCACGCGAGGCACTGTCGTTGCTGCTGGAATGCGACATCGACCACAGTATTCTTAACAAGTGCTTCCTGATACGTGAGGCCAGTCCCAGTCCAAACCATCCCGGAGTGCATCCATTCAGTGCATCATGCACCCATGACAATCTGCCAGTCGTCCGACTGCTTATGGAACTGGGCCAGGATCCAGACGCATTGATTGTAAATCATTCACGCAAAAATGTTACTGCGCGCAAATGTTATGCAGACAAGCCTGCCTTGCAGGATATCTTCGCAGGAGGGAAGCACTGGTGGAAACAGGAATATCCAGAGACACGCAGGCAGAAATTGCAGAATGCGCTGGCAAAAAACATTCTTGAAGGCGAGGCATCAGAGGCAATCTGGCTGATGTGCCATGGGGTTCGCCTTGCCTCGCCTGATATCCTTGCAAGCAAGGAATGCTCACGCCTGCCCGACGCCTTCCTGGAATGCGTCTGCCGCATGGGCATCCCTGTCACACGGATCGCGGAATTCCAATCATGGCTCAAGAAAAGCAATGCGGTGTCTGCTATCATCGACACCATGGATACGCTGCTGGTGACAAACAACGATGAAGGAAAGGAATTCGCCGAGAAAATCATCAACTCCTGTGGACTTATTGATGAGGGAACACTAAAAGACCTCCTGTCGTCTTTTACATCCATATCAATGCAGATCAGCCTGCTCCAGCATTTCATTCGCCAGTGTGACATCGCCACACTGCATCCGTTCATTTCCAAGACCATAGTCATTCTATTCTGGGAAATCCTCTGCAAGTGCATGGAGCCATTCAGGGAAATCCATGGCAAGTGCATGGGGCTGTGATGTGCGCGACTAAGTTAAAAATCCATCAACGGATATTGTCTTTTCATCACGTTCAGGCATAGTATTGCAAAAGTTTGCAGGCTTTCCACCCAATGATAAAGGTAATACGGCATGGATATACAAAAAGGCATAAATGGCGACATTCCATTCGTCGCCTATTTCTCGCTGTCGAAAAACAAGACTGACGCTGAAATCGCGGAGCATATTGAGGACTACATGGCCTGTGGGAAGCATCTCTTCACCCTTTCGTCCGACCTTATGCAGGAACTCCTGGACCACCCCGAACGAGTGGAAGGCATCAAGTCAATCTATGTAAAACACGGCGCCACTTGCCGCTGCGCCCACTCTACCTGGGGCGAAGGCAATGAACTGTCCCTGCCATTCGAGGGAGACCGCAAGCGTATGCTTCGCCTGGTGGAACGTCAGCTTGAACTGGCGGCCATGTTCGGTGCCGACACCTGCGCATTCCATGCTGAAACTTGGTCAAATGACAGTTTCCGTCCCCGCACTGCAGAACAGTGGCGCTCCTACATCAATGATGCACTGGAAAGGCTGCTTCCCATTGCGGAGCGCTACCAGGTCGTCATTGCGCTGGAAAACATCTGGTCCCAGATGTCAATGCCAAATGAACTATGCGGCTTTGTGGAACGCTTCAATTCGCCATATCTCGGCCTCTGCTTCGACATCGGGCACGCAAACGTGCTGGCGGCTTCAGGCACAAAAAGCTGCAGCTGGATGCCTTGGGCCTGCAAGGACTTCGGCGAAATACCATGGAATGACAACATTCTGGAGGAAATGCTGCCCTACATCGTCACCGCACACCTGCATGACAATGCGACAGACACCGACAGCCACGACATACCAGGACACGGCAACATCGACTGGGCAGGCAAGCTGGCGAAACTAATAACGGCGCCGCGACTGCGCTCCCTTCAACACGAAGTGGCGCAGTCATTCA
>JAFSTJ010000717.1 GCA_017450525.1 Victivallales bacterium
CGGCGAAAGGATGATAGTCAAAGTAACCGGCAGATTCCCCGTTTTGAATATCGATAAAATGGTGAGAGAATTCTCACGTCGCAAGAACCTTGTTTATTCAATAGATATTATCGAGCATGGTTTATATCGTATGTTGGGGTTGAATTGGGCGGCAAGCAAAAGTAGAACTATTATCTATGCGATTTCGACTGGGTTTTATATGGGAAATGTTTATGGTAGATATCGCCAGATTCCATCTGTGTACGGCGGTGCAGAGGGGCTGATGCGGGCGGTTTGGGATGAAACACGGAATCAACCTGGGGTTTATTCACGATTTAAGACCGAGCCAAGACTTTCCGGTGTGGGGGGGGGCGAGGAATTGTGTGTGGCTTACAGCTAACAATTATGATTCTACACTTGCCAAGGCGAAACGGACGGTTAGACAATTCTGCCGGTGGTTTATGCCGTGGCTGTGGATTTGAGTCGCAGTGGCTTTAGGCAAATGGGAATGAAAGTCCTTCAAATAGTTCCGTCTATTGGCGAAGAAAGCAGCGGCCCAAGTTATTCTGTGCCAGGACTTTGTTCTGGTCTGAATGATAATGGAGTTGACGTGTCGCTTGCATTTGGCGGGAGAATGCCAAATCGGGAATTCCGATACAGTGTCTCGGCGTTTCACGTATGCAAATTCCCGCATCCGCGTCTCGGTTATTCCCCCTCGCTGAAAAGAGGGTTGATTTCGTTGGCGAATGGTTCAGATGTCGTGCATAACAATGGGCTTTGGATGTTTGCGAATGTATATTGCGCTGATGCAGCAAAATCAGCGAATGCGAAACTGGTCATGGCCCCTCGCGGATGTTTTGCGGAGTGGTGTCTGAAACATCATTCGTTACAGAAAAGGCTGTTTGGAATATATGCGCAAAACAAGGCGTTGCGCATGGCTGATATGTTTCATGCGACTAGTGAAAAGGAATACGAAGAAATCCGTGCGCAAGGGTACCGGCAGCCAGTTGCAATTGTCCCAATAGGAATGGATTTGCCTGAGATTGCCAATGTTCGCAAACATTGGCAACAGAGCAATGGGGGGAATCATCGCGTAGTATTCTTTGGCAGGCTACATAAGGTAAAGGCTGTAGATAATCTGGTGTTGGCATGGGGGAAGTTGGCAGATAGATTTAAAAATTGGGAACTGGTTATAGCTGGGCCAGATGGCGGAGTTAGAGATTCATTGAGAGATCTTGTGGCGACAGATCACATCCCTCGAGTTTCGTTCAAAGAAGGAATATACGGCTTTGAAAAGTATGAATTCTTGTCATCATCCGACATTTATGTTCTGCCTAGTCACACGGAGAATTTTGGCGTGACGGTAGCAGAAGCACTTGCATGTGGTACGCCAGTAATTGCTTCACAGGGAACACCGTGGAAAGATTTGGACCGCGAAGGAGCAGGACGATGCGTTCCTATTGGAGTCAAGCCGTTGGTTAATGCATTGAGTGAACTTTTATCGATGACTGATAAAGGACGGCTGGTAATGGGTAAACATGGACAAGAA
>JAFSTJ010000718.1 GCA_017450525.1 Victivallales bacterium
CCTCACTTCTGTATTTGGTTGAATTACCAAGTCTGTATAATTGTACATATCAGTATGAAACTATGATAATTATACAATATTTGCTTTACAAAGGCAATAATGTCATGGTTCAAAGAATGATACTGATGTGATATTGTGTTATACCCTTGTGATGTGTGTTTTATTGCAATTTCAAGAATACTTTGATATTAAGGAAAGACAGGCCCTTGTCACAGCAGTTCTTCAATTAGCCATAAAGTTATAGGATATCTGTGAGTATTTTGTTTCTTGTCATTTGAAATGGAAATGGGTAATGTTACCTTAACGTCAGTTGAAAAGGCAAGGCTATGAAACTGGCAACACAATACATTCTGGCAATTTCTCTGCTGCTCGTTTGCCTACACGCATACACTGCAGTCATCGGCAACAGGGCACTGGCAGTGGAAGGCAAGGACACAGAGGAACTTTGCGCCTCGCTCGTGTTTTTCATGCCCGACAAGGCAAAGGGCTTTAGACTACTGGACGCCACAGGGAATGAATGCCCCATTTCATTGCTGGACAAATGCGGTGGCAGGCATGAGGCATTCTTCAATGCAAGACCAGGGCAAAAGTTTACACTTGAATATCTTGACGAGGCATACACACCGCAGAAAGCCATACAGAAATCGGGGCTTATCCACCTGTATAAAGGCTACAATGGCGCAACAGTCCAAAACGTAGCGCAATTCAAGGAACTGTGGAAAAACGCGCAAGGCACCAGGGCCTGCTGGGAGGAGAATGTATTTCTCGGCGGCTGCAAGCTGGGCAGGCCAAGAAATACCCTGAACATATACAGGGGCATATTGCTGATAGACAAGCCTGGCAAATACACATTCCACACAGCCTCAACAGATGCATCGTTCCTGCTCATAGACGGCAAATGCATTGCGGAATACCCTGGCAAACACGATGTTTGGCCTGCCAGGACAGGCGAATACAAAGGAGACGTGGAACTGAGCGCTGGCAGGCATGTATTCGAATATCTGCACGCCAACAGCAGGGACGGCTACTACGCCGTGGCGGCATATAGCCGTCCTGGAGACAAGAAGATGACCATAGTGCCAAAAGAAATGTTCCTTCCGCTGCGGAATGTCAAAGCAGGGCAATTGAAAGCACCAGAGGGGCAGCCCATCAAGGAAGTAACCTGGAAGCAAACTGGCATCATGGACATTGACTGGCAGCAACTCCAGGAACTGACCTTGAGTAATGGAGATACTCTCTATTTCTTCAAGCCAGGCAGCCTGCAATTGGAAGGATACACGATTGAAACACGCTATCAATTCGCGCCGCCCGCCATGCATGACGACAAGTGCCGCAAGATGCTGCTGAACGCCCTCCGCCAGGACGAGACAAGGCCAATCTCCGAAAAGGAATGGGACTTTCTTGCAAAGGCAGTGGTCATTCTGAAAAACGAGAAATTGCTGGCCGCATTCCAAGAACGGCTGTTTTCAGGCAAAGCGCAACTTTCAAAGGAAGCCATGTTCAGAAACTACAAAAAGGTGCTGCTTGAAGACAAGATACAGGCGGAACGCTATGAGGAAATCGAAAAAGAATTGGCCTCAATGCAAAGTGAAGACGAAGACTGCGCGGATTTGGAACTGGCAAAACTGAGGTTCTACTGCCTCGGACTGCTGGACAAGGCAATCTATGATTTTGAAAGATTAAATCCAGACAGGCTCTCCCAGCAGACAAGAAAGGAATATTACCTGCTGGAGGCAGACCTGACTTTGTTCACAAAAGGATATGACGAGGCACTGCAACGCTACAAGTTAATCAACATATTGTTCAAGATACAGCAGGACAAACTCTCCGCGGAAGGGGAGTTGCTGGGATTCCGCAATGCATTGCTCTCAAAGCGGTACCAAGATGCCCTGTTCTACCTGGATCGAGCGGAGGAGAAACGGCCTGAAATTCGCCTTATGCCAGAAATAATGTGGATGAAGGCACAACTTGAAACCAGCCTTGGCCGTCCACGGCTGGCCGCCTGGTATGCAAGAGCCGTGCTTAAAATGCAGCCATCCCCAGCCACATCCGCAGGCGCCATGCTTTTCCTTGGCAGTTTCCTGTCTCAACATGGAAAGATAGACGAGGCAATTCCCTTGCTAAGACAAGTCATTGACAAATATCCAAAGTCCCAAGAGGCAATTTCTGCCGAAACACTCTTGACTAAACTCGGGAAGAGCATACCTTAACACAGAGACGCTTTTTTAACGCAGAGACGCAAAGACGCAGAGACGCAGAGATAAAAATGTTTTCTCTAAATCTGTGATAATCTGTGACAATCTGTGGATAAAAAAGGGAGGAAAGAAAAATGAAGAAGGTAATCTGGCTTTTCGTTTGTGTGATGTGCCTGGCCGCATTCGGTGGCGAGGACGACTATCTGCGTCCAATCGGCAGAGGCAAGGAAGCAAAAGCTCAACGACGCCAAGGCGGCGAATCATTCCCACCACTTCCGCTGCCCGCGACGCCGCTTAGACGCTCGGAGAAGAAACGTCCCCCCTCCCCTTCTGGCCTGATCGGCAAGGTGGTTTGGGGCAGCTATCTGGACTACACAGGGCCTGACGGCATCACCCAGCGCCTCTTTGACTGGGATATGGTGCCTGCGGACTGCCAGCAGCTGCTCCGTCTTGTCAAGGAGACTATGAAACTGGAATACAAGACGCAGACAGTGGATTTGAGCACGTTTAGCGGCAATCCCGCAGAACTGCCAATTCTGCACTTCTCTGGAGGACGCACCATACGCTTCACAGAAGCGGAACGCACAAAGTTGCGGAAATACCTGCTTGATGGCGGCACCATTATCTTCGATTCAGTTGTGGGTTCTCCATATTTCTACAACGGGGCCGTGGAGGAAACACGGCGCATTTTGCCAGAGGCGCCATTGCGAAAGGTTGATCCAGACCACGCCCTGTTCCGCATCGTGAACAAGACCACCGAGGAGGCAGTCAATGACAGCAAAGCAATCATGCCTGAAATCGACGGCGCGTACATAGGCGCGCGGCTGGCGGTGCTTGTCTCCCCATACGGTCTTGGCGCGGGATGGGACAATATACAGCCAGTCCAGATTCCAAAATCCAAATACTACACCCCAAAGAGCGCACAGAAATTGGGCGTGAACATAATCGCCTACATCATAGGCTGGTATGAGAATGGGCAGGCATACGCGGCAGGCGAGACCTACGGTGGCAGCAAGGAACAGCGTTCTGCGGATCGTATCGTATTCGCACAGGTAAAGACAAAGGGCCTCTGGAATTCGGATCCAGGCGCGGAAACCCGCTTTATGCGCTATCTGGCGCAAAACCTCAACATCGATGCTGGCAGCGAGCCGACATACGTGGAGCCAGCCACCGCTGTGCTGGAGGACTATCCATTCCTGTACCTGAGCGGCATCGGCGCATTCGACCTGGCGCCAGAGGCACTTGCCAAACTGCGGGCATACTTGAACAACGGCGGCTTCCTGCTGGTGAACAACTCCCTGGGCATGAATGAGTTCGACGCCTCCATGCAGTTGTTCGTGGAACAGTTGTTCCCAGGCAAGAAACTGGAGACTGTGCCCATTGTCCACCCCATTTTCAACAAGGGTCCTTTCCGCTTCACGAGAAGCGGTTTCCTGGAGGCAGCCTCCCAGAAGTACCCTGCCGCCTCCCGCCCACTTCTCTACGGAATCAGAGACGGCGGGCGCTACATGCTTCTCTATAGCCCCGTTGACATGGCTGGCGGCTGGATGGCCGTATCACGCCCAGGCAGCGTCGGCTACGAGCCAGAGACCGCCCTCCGCCTAGGCGCCAACCTGGTCACCTACTTTGCAACACACTAATATTGATCCACAGATCCACACAGATTGTCACAGATTTTACTTTTGAAAAAGAAAATAATCTGTGTGAATCTGTGTGAATCTGTGGATAAAAATGGAGTTTTTATGGCATACGATGACAAAAATCTGCTGAATGACATAGCGGAACTGCGACAGGGCTTTGACGCAGTGAAGCAGGAACTTGCAAAGGTGATTGTGGGACAGGAGGATGTGATTGACAAGGTGCTGTCCGCAATGCTTGCTGGCGGCCATTGCCTGCTGCTGGGCGTGCCTGGCTTGGCAAAGACGCTGCTGGTCTCAACATTGGGACAAGTGCTGGATCTGGATTTCAAGCGCATCCAGTTCACACCAGACCTGATGCCATCCGACATAACTGGCACGGAAATCCTGGACGAAGCAGCGGGCGGCCTTAAACGCGAACTGCGCTTTGTGAAAGGCCCCGTATTCACAAATCTGCTGCTGGCAGACGAGATAAACAGAACCCCACCCAAAACGCAGGCGGCAATGTTGGAGGCCATGCAGGAAAGATGCGTCACCAACGGTGGCAAGCGCTATGAACTGCCAAGCCCATTCTTCGTGCTGGCGACGCAGAACCCAATCGAGCAGGAAGGCACATATCCCCTGCCCGAGGCGCAACTGGACCGCTTCATGTTCCTGGTGAAACTGGACTACCCCCAGAGAGACCAGGAAATCCAGATTTTGTCCCAGACCACAGGGCACACAGTCTGCACGCCAGACAAAGTGCTGAACGGCGAGGCTCTGTTGCGCTTCCAGAATGTGGTGCGTGCCATTCCAGTCAGCCGCCATGTGGTGTCATATTGCGCGGACCTGGCACGCATGTCCCGCCCCGAATCCAGCGAGGCGCCTGACTTCATACGCAAGAACCTGTCGTACGGCGCTGGCCCGCGCGCAGGACAGTATCTGATGCTGGCGGCAAAGGCGGCTGCGGCGCTTGACGGCAGAGTCAACGTCTGCTGCGAAGACGTGCGTAAATCGGCCCACGAGGTGCTGCGACACAGAATGGCGTGCAACTTCCATGCGGCAGGCGAAAATCTAAATACTGACGCCATAATCGACATGCTTCTGCAGGCCGTGCCAGAGCCAAAAAACTAGGGATAATTTTCCTATTTTATCCACAGATTAACACAGATTTGCACAGATTAGTTTCATTTCAATAAAATGTCCTGACTGGACATAGATTCATCATTTTTCCTGCACTCGAAAGCGTCGCTTTCGAGTGCAGGAAAAAAAGTAGAATCTGTGTTAATCTGTGTAAATCTGTGGATAAAAAAAGTTTTGGGCTCACAATACTAGGATGCTTCTAGACAAGCAATGCAGGAAAACACCTATACATATCTTCCACCAGAGACGCTGGACACACTCAAGAACGTTGAGTTTGTGGCGCGTTCCCTGGTGGAGGGGGCAATGCTGGGGCTTCACCGCTCGCCGTATAGGGGCTTTTCGTCTGAATTTGCCGAATACAGGAAATATTCCCCTGGTGATAGCATCAGGTACATCGACTGGAAAACCTACGCCCGTTCGGACAGGTACTACATAAAGTGCTTCAACGAAGAAACCAACCTAAAGAGCTATATGCTGCTGGACACTTCCAATTCCATGGCAATGTCTGGAGCGGACAAGGCGAAGAGCCCCGCCAAGTTCAACTATGCCTGCTATCTGGCCGCAGCATTCATGTATCTGGCCCACAAGCAAAGGGACGCATTCTCGCTCATTACCTGGAGCGACAAGCCAGGCGATTTCACAGGCTGCTCCAATTCACTTAGCCATCTTGGCAGCATGCTGCGACAATTGGAGGCACTGAAACCAGGCGGCATCTCCAATGCGGCAGCCTCCCTTGCCAAGATTGCGGAGCACATACCGCGCCGTTCTCTGGTGCTGGTGTTCTCTGACTTTCTGGAACAAGGCACGGACTTTCTACGCTCGCTGCACCAGTTGACTTTCAAGCAATGCGAGGTAATTCTTTTCCAGATACTCAATGGTGATGAACTGGCATTCCCATACAAGGGCCTCATCAAATTCCAGGATTTGGAGACTGGCGAGACAATGGAACTGGAAGGTGAGGCTTGCCAGACGCCATACCTAGCCGCGCTTGCAAAATACAATTCCGAAATCAAGGGCTTCTGCGACCAGCATAAAATCGCCTTTGAGACGCTTAGCACGGAAACGCCCTTCGAGCGTGCGCTGGCGGCATATTTCTCCAAGCGGGAGGTCTTGTTCTGATGGACTTTGCAAATCCCGCATATCTACTTGCCCTGCCCCTGGCGCTGGCGCCACTGATACTGCATCTTTTCTTCCATAGACGGCGCTCGACCGTGCTGTTCTCATCGTTGGCGTTTCTGGTGCGCCATGAAAAATACTTTGCATACCGCCGTCGCATACAGGAAGTGCTCATCATGCTTTGCCGAATGGCGGCTATAGCGCTCTGCATACTCGCCTTGGCGCATCCATATTTCAAGAGGATATCCTTCCTGAGCGGAGCCAGGACGGAAGCAGTCATCGTGCTGGATGACACAATGTCCATGCAACGCACGACACCTGGCGGGCAAAGCGCATTCCTGTTGGCACTCCACCAGGCGGAGAACCTGATGAACGCCCTGAACAAGGAAGATGCGGCAGGCCTCGTGTTCTTGTCGGGACGACCTGGCGTGGAAAGCACCAAGGACAAGCAGAGGTTGGTGGAGGCATTGCGGGGAGCAAGTGTAACGGGAACGGCTGGCAACCTGACGATGGCAATCGCACAGGCTGTGGACATGCTGAAGCACTCCCCCAGCATAAATAGGGAGATATACCTGCTTACTGATATGCAGGAAAATATGCTGCCTAATCGTAAAATCGATCTGTTGGGACTAGACAATGGACGCCTTTTTGTATTGCCGCTATATGGCGCTTCCGACAATGCAGCCGTCGCTTGCAATTTCCAGGACCTGTCCCTCAAGACTCCTGGAAGCAGTATCTATATGCCATTTACCATCCGCAATACAAGCCAGCAAGACAAGTCCTTCAAGGTGGAACTGAACATAACAGGCGCCAGCGTACAGTCCCAGGTGCTTTTGGTTAAGGGCAATTCCTCAACAAACGGCAGTTTCGTGTATGTTCCAGAACGCGCGGGGCGCGTGGATGGCACCATATCCATTGACGATACCAATATCCCCTTGGACAATGCGGCGCCATTCTCATTCACGGTATCAGATGTGCTGAAAGTGCTTTTGCTATCGGAGCCAGGCGCCCTGCCCTCTCCATTCTACTACCTGAAAATGGCAGTTGAACCAAAGAAGAGGCTTCATGGCATAGAGTTTACGGAAGGAACCCTTGACACGCTGAATGCACTGGATTTAAAACAATTTCCGCTGATATTCATGGAGGCGCGAAGCCGTTTGGCGCCAGAAGTCCTGCAACAGTTACAGAACTATGTACGGGATGGCGGCAATCTAGTGGCAGTAGCCAATGCGGAAAGCGGTCTCGCTTACATGAATGGCCTGTCCGAAGCACAATTTCAAAACGGCTTCCAAGACACAAACTCCAGCGGCATGCAGTTCAAGCAAGGGCTTGCCTCAATGAATGAAAATCTGCAATTGGATCTGCTCAAGTGGAGAAGGCTTGCACCTCTACCTGGCACAGGCAACATCTTGGCTCAATGCGGTTCAATGCCTGCCATAGTGGAGCAGCCATTGGGCGAAGGACGTCTGGTACTGCTGGCGTTTGATTTACGGCGACGCTGCTCAAACTGGACCGAACTAAAGTCATTCCCAATTGCCATGAACTCCTTGGTAAACTATGCCTCGGGACGTAAGGACAGGACCGCGCATATCAACTGCGGCGAGGCGCTGAAACTTAGCGAAGAACAGGTTTCATACACTGGCTCCACTGGCATGTCAGGCACGGTAGAAGGCAGTATCTTCAAAGAAACGTGGCTGCCTTGCACGGTGATTTTCTCGGCAGGCAATCTGGAAAGCGCCGTCCTTTCACCGCCAGAACGTGAGAGCGAACTGAAGGCGCTGCACATAGATGCAATGCAGAATGCCTTTTCAGCGCCAATCAGCTTGCTCTCCACAGACGAAGAACCCGCCCTGCAAATTATGCGCCTTAGGCGCGGCACCGACCTGGCGGGTTATTCACTTCTGGCGGCACTGGTATTGCTGGCGGTGGAATATATCCTTGGCCTGCAATTTAATGGGCGCTCCAAAGTCACTAATCAAGGAGGCAGATAAATGCGTTTCTATCCTCTGCTTCCGTATGTGGTTATTCTGATTGCGGCTCTACTGGCATTTGCCGCCGTGTACATCGCCACCAGAAAGGCCGCCAGCCGACCAAGAATCCTCTTGATACTGCGGCTTTGCTCAATTACAATAATGTTACTTATGCTGCTCTCGCCAGGCTTGCTTTGGAACAGAACAAGCAAGGCCAATTCAAATCTAGTATTCCTAGTGGACTGCTCGGCCTCCATGTCCGCAAACGACATGCCTGGCAACGCTTCACGTTTCACAGTGGCACAGGAAACTCTGCGAAAACTGTACAGGGAGCCATTCCAGAAAAGCAAGAAACACCTCTACTTCTTTAACCACGGAACTATTCCAGCCGAAGGCATCGCTGAGGCAGACAAGTTGACGCCAAATGGAAACACAGACCTGAAACAGGCTCTGGAGAGTGTGGACAGAGACCTGGGCATTGGCACGGCAAGCGCCATTGTAATACTCACGGATGGACTGGACCACTCACAATCCAAGGGCATACAAGGCGGTACGCCTGTATTTGCTGTCAAGACAGGCACTGACATGGAAAGCGTCCCCGACCTGCGAATCGAGGCATTCAATGCACCGTCATCGCTTCGTACAGGCGAGGAACTGGAGTTGAATGTGCCAGTGGCGCTACGCCAGGCAAGCGGAGAGCAAAACATTGCCCTGAAAATCAGCGTGGATGAGCAGATGGTCCAGGAAGAGAACATCTCCCTAACACAAAATGAACGCAAAGTGCAATCATTCAAAACATCGTTCGCAAAACCTGGATTGCACAAGGTATTGCTTGAACTTGACCGACTGCCCAACGAGGCATCCTACTTGAACAATAGCAGGGAAATGATTTTCGAGGTACTGGAGGACGAACTTTCCCCTGTGTTGTACTTTCCTGTGCTGACTAATACATTCAGACCGCTGACGCGCCTCTTCAGCCAGACGGGGCGCACATTCACCGCAATCTACACACTACGCAAGGGCACATTCCAAATACTGGGCACATCGGCGGACAGCACGTACGACCACGGCATACCTAAGAACCACGATTTGATGAAAGGCACGGCCCTGCTTTTCCTTGGTTCAGGCAATGCGGAGGACTACACAGAGGCGGAATTGAAGTCCATTGAAGCATACGTTTCGGACGGAGGCACAGTGCTGATTTACGGTGGCCCAGGCGCATTCGGCAATACTGACAGCCGCCTGTTCACCGCCCTGCTGCCAGTACGCAGCAACCAAAGCAGATATACCGACGCCACATTCAAACTGCTTCCCACTGAGGACAGCCTTTTCCACGACTTGTACAAGGAGCAACTTTCCATACGTGGCCTGAACATGGTGGACTATGTGAAGTCTGGGGCGGAAGTGCTGTTGTCCGTGCAGGGTGACAGGAAATATCCGCTTGTAGTGGCGATGCCATACGGGCGTGGGCGGGTAGTTGCCGTGCTGAGCAATTCGCTACATCTGCTTGGTGCGCCTGACAAGCGGGCACGCCTGTTCCGTAGTTTCTGGGAGACTTTGCTGGTGCATGCAGGCAGCAATGGAACCGAGACGCTTGCCTTATCCGTGCCAGAGCACATATCAGAAGGGATGCCCCTTAAGGTAACCGCCACTGCGGAAGGCATTACCTCAGCGCAGGCCACTCTCACGCCAGAGGATACATCAGGCATGCCTCAGACAGTGAAAATGCTCTCCAATGGCAACATGCATAGTTGCATATTTCCCGATGTGCCCAAAGGCAAGTACATGCTTGAGGTAAACTGCTCTAGAAAGAACGCCTCGAATCTCAAGCGCTATGCGATGGTTTACTGTGGTTCAGGCGCTGCGGAAAACGACGACCTCAAGGTTTCCGATGACAATTTCATGCGCTTCACAATACGTGGACGCATCTATCTGCCAGAGGAAACAAACCGCCTGTGCAAGGACATCAACGAACTCCTGCGCAAAAACGAGGCAGGCACCGACTTGCAGCCAGTGCTGTTCACCCCTTTCCTGGCTCTGGCACTGATTCTGCTGCTTATGGCGGAATGGCTCTTGAGGCGAAAACGCAATCTGTTTTAAATCAAGGAGAACAAACATAATGAAAATACTGACTATTTTGATGGTGGCTCTGCTGGCTGGATGCGCAAGCGCACCCAAAGTGGACAATTCGGTCGTCAAAAGTTTTAAGCTGGAGCCATATCTTGGCGTATGGTATGAGATTGCCCGCTTCGACCACACATTTGAGCGTGGAGTTCAGGAAGCTAAGGCAACATATTCCCTGCGGCCTGACGGCAAGGTTTCGGTCCTCAATAGCGGGATGAAAGGAGGCAAACCAAAGACCGCCAAAGGCACAGGCAAAACCACGGCCACACCTGGCCTTTTGCGAGTGACATTCTTCTGGCCATTCTATGCAGACTACCGCGTAATGGCGATTGACGAGGACTACAGCGCCGCACTAGTCGGCAGCGGCAACGCGAATTACCTCTGGATTCTTTCCAGAACACCTCAACTTGACCTAAAGATGAAGGAAGCACTTCTCTCGGAGGCAAGACGCCGCGGCTATGACACATCAAAGTTCATCTGGGTTCAACAGGGGAATAACTGATGATGGGAAATCAAACAACTTTGGAATTGTTCATAAGAAGTGCTGCTGTCAATTTGCCTTTGGCAGTTCGGCTTAGAAGCCAAAGGTTCTAGGAGTGCCGCAGAATAATCTTCGGAGATGTTGAATTCTATGAAATACATATACACCTTTTTCATGATTTTGTTTCCGCTATTCGCGGCTGAGACGCATAATGCGCTGGTAACATTCTCAAATGGCACAAGCGTGGAGGGGAAGTTGTCCATCATGGGTTCCCGCCCACTCTACATCAACACCAGCAAGGACACGCGCACAAAGGACAGAAAGGTGGAACTGGAGGACATTGTGTCCATAACGCAGAAAGTCGAACAGGCCACAATGGAGCGTCCCTGGATGTACAAGGAATCAGGCAAGACGGACAAGATTTATTTCGAGGGTGAATATCCACTGTTGAACTTCGAGACAGAACTGCTCCTGGTAAATGGCGAGGTTCTGCGTGGGCACATAATATCATTGCCGCTGCGCTTCAAGGGAAAAGGACCGTCAAAACTATTCCTTCAGCGCCAAATCAAGGGCGAAGTAGGCCAGAAGCTGGAGGATATTGAATATGTCACCAGCATTACATTTGAAAGAAAGGTCCTGGAGGCAAAGGCCATCTCAGGTACCGTAGATAGCCTTGGTATACTGCAGCAAGTATGCGCCGTGGACAGGGAACGGCACTTCGTGCAAACAGCCCGCATCCAGGGCAATTCCTTCAGTTTTCCGCAGTTGCTACCTGGCAAATACGATATCTTCGTTATGACAGAGGATGCTGTTCTTGCGGGCTTCACAGGCAGTGGCGAGATACCAGAGGAACTGCAAAAGAACTTCTCCTTGGCAGATGATTTCTTCAAGGAGCGTTTTCTGCTGCGCCTCAATGAAACACGCACTCTGGTTTACAAACGGCGCGGAGGCGATTTCTACCACTCCAAAAAGCACGTGGGAAACGGCTATATCTGGCATCTGGAAATCTGGAACTGGCACAAGGCAGGAGATGAATGGAAACTGGACAGCAGGGACCTGCCATTGCGGGTAAAGCAGAAGGACGACAAGGCAAAGCGCCTTTACGGAATAAAAGCGCTGGAGGCAGTAGAACCAGGAGTCGAAATCAAACTAGGCAAGGAGCATGAAAATGACTTTATCCGAAGCCTTGAATAAACTGCGCCGCAAAAGGGCGCTGGCATACTGGTGCACTGCCGCAATCAAACTTGTGGCAGGCAACTTGTGCATTGCGCTGCTGTTGTTTGTACTGGACAACATGGCGGCATTCTCCAAGAGCGCCCGCATTTTCCTGCTATGCGCCATCGTAGCAGGAAATCTGTGCTACTTGGTGTATCTGCTGTGGAACGCCAGTAAACTGCGCAAATCACAGCGTGAAAACGCCCTGGAATTGGAGGCAATCAATGGCATAAGGGACAATGCACTGGTAAACGCAGTCTGCTTCCATGATGAAGGCACACTTCCTTCTCATCTTGCCGCATATTTCACCCAAAACGCGGACCAGCGCTGCAAGGAAGTGTACATTCCAGGCATACGCCAGGCGCCGCAATTCCGCCGCGCAATGCTGGCACTGTGCTGTATCGCAATGGTCGGCCTCCTGTATGCTGGCATATTCTTCCGCTATGCTCAAAATGCCTACCAGCGCTTCAGGCATCCCACGGCAAAAACAGCCTCGTTAAACTTCGCATCCTTTGATGTGCTGCCAGGAAACTGCCGTGTGCCAAAAGGCAATCCACTTACAATCAAGGCAAGGGCATTCTACAATGGGCGTGAACTGTCGGATTTGAAATTGCTGATAGAAAACACAGCGCCACCTGTGATGTACCATTTGGACAATGGCTCGTTCAAGTTCAAGGCCGTGACAGGGGACATTGCATACAGTATCAGGTCAGGCAGGGAACACAGCGAAACCTACACCATAAAGGCAGTTGAGCCACCACAACTGGGCAGCCTGTCAATCACAATAAATCCGCCAGAATATACTGGTTTAAAAGGTGAAACACTTTCGCCTGGCGACAACTTCAGGCATTCGGTGCCAGAAGGTTCCAAAGTCAAGGTCAAGTGCGATGGTATCGAAGCATTGCTCTACGCCAACGGAAAGCCCGCGCCACTTGAGAAAGAACTAATCGTAGAGAGTGATTTGGCATTGAGGCTTGCCGTAAAGGACAAGGACGGTCTTCAATTCGACAATGCGTGGCAGGGTGAATTGAAATGCCATAAAGATGCGCCGCCCGAAGTACGCTTTCTAAATCCAAAGACAAATGTGGAGGCTGGCTATGGGGAAACCTTGCCCATACGGCTATTTGCAGGGGATGACTATGGCATCGCGGGTATTCAGTTGTTCGCAGAAACAGAGGGAAAAAGCCTTCCCATCAAAAAATATGAATATCCCATGCCTGGCTCGCTGAAACGGAATGAGGTTTTTCTGCTGAGGCTATCCCCTGCCCTGTTGCCTGAGAATGGCTCTATCGAATTGCGGGCAACTGCCAAGGACAGCAAGGGGCAGGACGCTGTTTCCGCAACTACATTCACCATACACCACTTGAACCTGTTGACAAGCCTTAAGGAGGAACTGGCCACAGGCGATGCGGCAAAATGCTATGAACTGCTGTTCGCCGCATTGGAGGAACAGACTGCATCCCGCGACAGGATAGCCCTGCAATTGAAGAAGTTCCCCAATCACCAGGCATACCGCCTTTACAATGAGCAACAGAAGATTGCATCCCGCATAAAGAAAGCAGGAAGCGAGGCGGCAAAGGCCAAGTTGCCGCGACAATTCCAGAAAGCACTATCAATTGTGTCAAATGATGCAACGACCTTGCAGAACGAGGTGGCCGAGATGCGCAAGGCACCCGATTCCGTAAAACTCAACAACATTGTCCTGCACCAGACTGCGCTTATAGACAAATTGCAGAAACTGCTGGGGGCATTGGCTCTGCGCCAGCGCAATGCGGAAAACAAGAAGGAACTGACAAAGGAACTAGAGGCAGAAAAGGAACTTTTCGATCAACTGAAGAAACTGAAGGACAAGTTGGGGCAGTTCAAGGAAGAACAGCGGAAAATACTGTCTGACACGGAGGCAATAGACCCGAAGAAGACGGATGACTGGACGGAGAAAGAGGAGGAACTGCTGGGCGACCTCTCAACAAAGGAACAGGACTGGGCACAACTTTTCAGAGCAGCATTCTCCGATCTAACCAAATGCCAGAACCAGGATTTCTCGAACTCGGCAATGTCAGATGAATTGTCGGAACTGTACGAGGAATTGCAAAAGGCGGGCGAGGCTTTGAAGGCAAAGAAGATTGAAATCGCAACCCTTGCGGAAAACACGGCACTTATCGGAGCCGAGAATGTGGAAGTCAATCTGGAGCGCTGGCTGTCAGACAAGCAGGACTTTATCAAGTGGAATTCCGAGGAAGACGGCAATTCGCAGGACATAAAGCTGACTGACCTGCCAGCTGAACTTATGGACATCATCGGCGACCTCATCGAGCAGGAGGAGGACATGGGAGAGGACACACAGGACGGCACAAACTCCTTCGCATACGATAGCGATGACGGGCTGGGCTGGGGCGTAAGTGACGGAACAATTGACAGCATGCAGGCAAAGGGCATAACAGGCAACGTGCTGCCCAACAACAACGAGGTGGGCGGGCGTTCAGGCGAGGGGCGTTCAGGTAAATCCACGGGGCAGTTTGTGGAGAAAGAGGCTACTGGCAAGGGTGGCAGAAAAACGCCCACCCGCCTGGTGCAGTCCCCATTTGAAAAGGGTACTGTGCTCGACAAGTCAAATGATCCCCAGGGAGGAGCAACTGGCGGCGGCAAGCAGTCAGGCGTGGGAGATGAGGGACTGACTGGCGTGACGCCTGACCAGGACCAGCGCACAGGCCAGCGAATGGAAGGCAAGCAGGCCGAACTGAAACAGAGGACCATTGCCATGCTCAAACGGCTGGATGACGCGGATTTGCCTACAGGCGACCTGCGGGAAGCGCTGGAGAAGATGCGGGCATTGGAAAGGCTTGGTGACGGCGGCGGTCCAGAGGCGCGTCGCCTCAAGGGACAACTTGCTCAGTCACTCTCCAAGGCACGCGCTGCGGTGCAAGTGGCGATGAAGGCGGAACGGGAAAGTATTCTAAAGCGCAAAAAGGACAGTTTCCCCGTCAAGTACAGGCACAACGAGAAAGTTCCCCCTGCATTCGAGGAATATGTGGGTGAATACTTCAAGGCAATTGCAATAGAGG
>JAFSTJ010000065.1 GCA_017450525.1 Victivallales bacterium
ATACACGTAGGTGATGCCACGCTTCTTGTTGTGTACGTCGATGATTGCCATTGCCCGCAACTCCTGTTAGTGACACTTAATATATCGTATCACTATAGAATTACAAGCATAGTTTTAACTTTTTTCAAAAGAAGTGTAACTATTATCTGTCGCCTCGCAAAAACAGAGAGGGATTAAACGACCAGGAGGGGTTCTGAATAGTTACAAAGGGACAAACAATGACTATTCTTCTCATAATGCTCGGCAGTCTGATTTTCAAAAATCTAACTTCTTCAACAAGGGAATAACCATGACAACTTGCAAAGCCAACTCAAACAGCAACTTCAATCTCAACAAGGGAATTACCATGACAACTTGCAAAGCCAACGCAAACAGTAACTTCAATCTCAACTCCAACCTCAACAAGGGAATTACCATGACAGAATCAGAGAAAAGCCAATGCCACGCAATCATCCACACACATGCCGCCGCCTGCGCCATGGGCAACCTCGCGCCGCTTCCTGGAGTCGGGCTGGCCGCCGACATTGTCGCCATGACCACGATGTGCCTCGCGCTGTCTGCCGTCTTTGGCGGCAGCCTGACCGAGAACGCCGCCAAGGGCCTCGCGGTCGCCGCCCTCAAGCGCACTGTGCTCAAGCATCCCATCAAGGTCATTGGCAAGGAGCTCTCCAAGCTGATTCCGGGACTGGGGCAGATTTTTGCGCCGGCGGTGTCAGTGGCGCTGATGGAGGCCACAGGCTGGACTCTCGCGAAGGAGCTTAAGCAAATGGCGGCCGCCTCCGGCAGCCGCCAGGAATGCCCCTGATTCGTCTGGCTAAGCCGTATGCCTCAATTGAAGTCTTGTTGAAATACAAAGCGCATGGAAGACGCTGTAGTCGGACATATTGGAGTATTCTTGCCTGATGCCTGAGGGCACTAGGCGGCAAGCGATGAAAAAGCCCCGAAATGTGACACTATGTGACATTTCAGGGCTTTTCTGTGCTTGAAACTGGCGGAGAGAGGGGGCGATTTTCCACTCTGCCAATTCGTGCTTAAATCATCGGTTTTTCCTACGTTTCTGCCTCAAATCTAGCACATTATAGCACATCGTCCTGCTCAATGCGACATGATGAAATTGGGGAAGATTTGGGGAAGAATCCGCCTCAGACGGGGAAAAAACGGGGAAGGTTTTGTGTGCTTGTTCTACCAGCATCCAGCAGGACACTCACCGTGAGCAATGTCCCTGAAACTGAATGCGAAGATAATATAACCTCGAAAATCCAGTCTGGTAACAGGCTCCAATGCTTTTTTATTCTTCTGTTACAAAGATTCACCATTTCTGATTCAGAAGAATGACGAGTTCGGCTCGTACCGGAGAATCAAGGGCTACACAGGCCACAATCTGGATGGCGGAAAACTTCACAAGGCTTGCAGGCTTATATGACATTTTCATGTCATGATAAATTGAAAAATGTCATAAAAGAGATTATAGTACGATATTTATCCCATAGGAGTGCGATATGAGCAAATACAACGGAAACGAATCGGAGACACTGGAGTTCAAGGAGACCTACACTGACACCATCTGCAAGGAAATCGTCTCCTTCCTGAACGCCAACGGTGGTGACATCGTGCTAGGCGTCGATAATGACGGCAACATCATCGGGATAAAGAAGATTGACGAGATTTCAAGGAAGATTTCCGACGTCATAACCACACAGATTGAGCCGAATCCGCAGGAGCAGGTCTCCTCGGAACTGCGCTATGCAGACGGCAAGACACTTCTGGTGATCCATGTGCCCAAGGGCACACGGCCAATCTACTGCCAGAAGAAATACGGATTCTCGTCCGCCGGCTGCTCAATCCGCATTGGAACAACCTGCAAGGAGATGTCGCCAGAGCAAATCAAGGCCAGATACGAGCAGAACTTCACGGACACGGATTTCATGACCCGCACGCCAGCGCGATATGGCAGCATCTCCTTCCGCACACTGAAAATCTACTATGCGGAAAAAGGCTATCACTTGGATGACAAGTCGTTCGAGCAGAACCTCGGTCTGAAGACACCAAAGGGCGAATACAACCTGCTGGCCGAGCTGTTGTCCGACAAAAACACCATTCCGCTGATTGTCGTCAAGTTCCAAGGCAAGGACAAATCCGCCATTTCAGAGCGAAATGACTATGGCTCGCAGTCGCTCCTCTTCGCCTACGAGCAGGTGAAGAACCGTCTGGTCTCCGAGAACATCTGCGTGTCGGACACCACCATACGCCCAAGGACAGACAAATACCTCTTCGACTTCGACTGCGTAAACGAGGCTCTCATCAATGCTCTCGTCCACAATGACTGGAACCTCTCGCAGCCGCTGGTCTCCATCTTCGAGGACAGAATTGA